>NZ_JBFRFR010000041.1:0-86508 GCF_052114925.1 Bradyrhizobium sp. 2TAF36
GCCCAGGCGACTGTTCGGGTTCAATGGACTAACGGACGGGGCACCTCTCTCACCCACGGCCTGCAACGACCTGGGGGTTTGCGGGCTCCCGTCCGTCACCGCAACGTCTACAATAGCAGACCTGCGGCGCTTCGACTTACAAGGGGTCTGTCTCCGCGAGTCCAGCTGTCTTCGAATGCGCGGAGAAAGACCCCTCATCCGGCGCCTCGCGCCACCTTCTCCCACAAGGGGAGAAGGAAGAAAAATAATCACACCTTCTTCGCTTCCACCGCCATCCGCACCGCAAGCCCGGCCAGCACCGTGCCCATCAGCCAGCGCTGCACCAGCATCCAGCTCGGCCGGCTCGCCAGGAACAGCGCGATCGACCCCGCGGCAAGTGCGATCATCGCGTTGACGCTGACGCTGATCGCGATCTGGATCGCCCCCAACACCACCGACTGCGTCAGCACGCTGCCGGCGGTGGGATCGATGAACTGCGGCAGCAGTGCCAGATACAGCATCGCGATCTTCGGATTGAGCAGATTGGTGACAAAGCCCATCGCGAACAGTTTGCGCGGGCTGTCGATCGCGAGCTGCTTCACCTGGAACGGCGAACGTCCGCCCGGTTTCACCGCCTGCCAGGCCAGCCACAGCAGATAGCCGGCGCCGGCGAAACGCAGCGCGTCATAGGCAAAGGGAACGGCGAGCAAGAGCGCGGTGATGCCGAACGCCGCGCACAGCATGTAGAAGACGAAGCCGAGTGCCACCCCGCCGAGCGAGACGATGYCCGCCGCCGGCCCCTGCGTGATCGAGCGCGAGATCAAATAGATCATGTTCGGCCCCGGCGTGAGCACGAGACCGAGGCAGACGAGGGCGAAGCCGAGCAGGGCGGAGGTGTGGGGCATGCGTGAACCGGTGTGGGAGACGACACCGTTCTAATGTGCGCCGCGCGGCGGAGCCATCGCGCAATTGCACGGAGGACAATTCGATCTGCCGCCGAACGCTCGGTGCGCTCCCTCGCCCCGTTCTTACGGGGCCGCGACGAGCTTCGCTCGCGCTGAGAGGGTTGGGGTGAGGGGCTTCTCTCCAACCGGGTGGTCGTCGATAGACCTGTACCCCCTCACCCGGATCGCGCCGGACGATGCTTCGCATCGCCGGGGGGCGATCCGTCCTCTCCCCGCAAGCGGGGAGAGGTGAAAAAGCGATCAATGCGCCTCGTCCCAATTCTTCGCCGCGCGCGCATCGACATGCAGCGGCACCGACAGGTTCACGGCCGGGAACGGCGCGTCCTGCATCACGTGCTGCACCACCGGCAGCGTCGCCGCGACCTCGGCGTCAGGCACCTCAAAAATCAGTTCGTCGTGCACCTGGAGCAGCATCTGCGCCGTCAGCTTCTTCTGGACCAGGGCGTCCTCCATCCGCGTCATGGCGCGGCGGATGATGTCGGCGGCGGTGCCCTGGAGCCGTGCGTTGATCGCGGCGCGCTCGTTGAAGGCGCGCACCGAGGCGTTCGAAGCCTTGATGTCGGGATAGTACATCTTCCGGCCGAACAGCGTGGTGACATAGCCGTTGCTCCGGCAGAAGTCGCGCGTCTCGTCCATGTAGGCGCGGATGCCGGGGAAGCGCTCGAAATACTTCTTGATGTAGGCGGAGGCTTCCTCGCGCGCGATGCCGAGCTGGTTGGCGAGGCCGAATGCCGAGATGCCGTAAATGATGCCGAAATTGATCGCCTTGGCGCGGCGCCGGATTTCGCTCGGCATGCCCTCGATCGGCACGCCGAACATTTCGGAGGCCGTCATCGCGTGAATGTCGAGCCCGTCCTTGAACGCCTGCTTGAGGACGGGAATGTCGGCGATCTCGGCGAGCAGCCGCAGCTCGATCTGCGAATAGTCGGCGGAGACGAGCTTGTGCCCCGGTGTCGCGATGAAGGCGCGGCGGATCTTTCGCCCGTCCTCGGTGCGCACCGGAATGTTCTGCAGATTCGGCTCGTTCGACGACAGCCGGCCCGTCGTGGTCGCGGCCAGCGCGTAGGTGGTGTGGACGCGATGGGTCTGCGGGTTGACGTAGGTCGGCAGCGCGTCGGTATAGGTCGATTTCAGTTTCGAAACCTGGCGCCACTCCAGGATCTTCTTCGGGAAGTCGTGGCCCTGCTCGGCAAGTTCGTCGAGCACCTGCGCGGTCGTCGACCATGCGCCGGTCTTGGTCTTGGTGCCACCGGACAGTCCCATCTTGCCGAACAGGATGTCGCCGATCTGCTTGGGGCTGCCGACATTGACGGGCTCGCCCGCGATCTCCTGGATCTCGGCTTCGACGCGCGCCGCGGTCTGGGCGAAGTCGCCTGATAGCCGCGACAAGACCTGGCGGTCGATCGAGATGCCGCGCCGCTCCATGCGCGCGAGCACCGACACCAGCGGCCGCTCCAGCGTCTCGTAAACGGCGGTCATGTGCTCGGCGACGAGGCGCGGCTTCAGCACGCGCCACACGCGCAAGGCCATGTCGGCGCCTTCCGCCGACAGCGGTGCGGCCTTGTCGATCGGCACCTGGTCGAAGGTGATCTTGCCCTTGCCGCTGCCGAGCAGCTCGCTCTCCTTCAGCATGGCGTGGCCGAACCAGCGCTCCGCGAGCGCTTCGATCGCGTGCGAGCCGCGGCCGGCATCGAGCACATAGGAGATCAGTTGCGCATCGTCGACGTTGCGCAGCGTGATGCCGTGCTGCGCCAGCATCACGGCGGTGAACTTGACGTCGAAGCCGATCTTGAGAATGCCCGCCGATTCCAGCACCGGCCGCAGCGCTTCGATCGCGTCGGCATGCTTGACCTGGTCCGGCGCGAGACCCGCGTCGAACAGGCCGGCGCCGCCACCGGACTGCTTGTGCGCGAGCGGCACGTAGCAGGCCTCGTTCGGCGCCAGCGCCAGCGCGATGCCGCACAGATCGGCCTGCATCGGATCGATGGAGTTGGCTCTCGTCTCGATCGCGACATGACCGGCGTCGTGGATGCGCGCGACGAAGGCGTCGAGCTCCTTGAGCGTCTTGATCGCCTGGTATTTGCTGCGGTCGACCGGCAGCTTGCGCAGCGCCTCTTCGCGCGCGGCGGCCAGTGAAATCGGCGCGCCCTTGAGACCGGCCGACTTGTCGCCCTTGTCGCCGCCTGTTGCGGTCGCAGCTGGAGCGGCGAACAGATCACCGGAGGTCTCTGACGTCTTTGCCTTGGCGGCGTCGCCGCCAGCCCTCGCGCCGCTGCTGTTCGACGCATCGGCATCGACATTGGCGGGATCGATCTGCGAATAGTCGGCGACGCGACGCGTCAGCGTGGTGAATTCCATCGCCTTCAGGAAGGCGATCAGCTTGCGCGCGTCGGGCTCGTGCACTGCGAGATCGTCCAGCGGCACCTCGAGTTCGACCTTGTCGTCGAGCAGCACCAGCTGGCGCGAAATCCGCGCCTTCTCGGCATTCTCGATCAGCGCCTCGCGCCGCTTCGGCTGCTTGATCTCGGTAGCGCGGAACAGAAGCTGTTCGAGGTCGCCATATTCGACGATCAGCTGCGCGGCGGTCTTGATGCCGATGCCGGGGACACCAGGAACGTTGTCGGTGGAATCGCCGGCCAGCGCCTGCACTTCGACGACTTTCTCCGGCGGCACGCCGAACTTCTCGATCACCTCGGGGATTCCGATACGACGGTCCTTCATGGTGTCGTACATCATGATCTTGTCGTTCACGAGCTGCATCAAATCCTTGTCGGAGGATACGATGGTCGTGTGGGCGCCGCGGTCGCTGGCCTGCCGCGCATAGGTCGCAATGAGATCGTCGGCCTCGAAGCCGCCCTGTTCCAGGCAGGGCAAATCGAAGGCGCGCACGGCTTCGCGGATCAGCGCGAATTGCGGGATCAGATCATCGGGCGCGGGCGGCCGGTGCGCCTTGTACTCGGGATAGATCTTGTTGCGGAAGGTGACTTCCGACTTGTCGAACACGATCGCCAGATGCGTCGGGCGGTTGTCCTCGGGCATGTCGCGCAAAAGCTTCCACAGCATGTTGCAGAAGCCGAGCACGGCATTGACCTGAAGACCGTCGGATTTGCGGTTCAGCGGCGGCAGCGCGTGATAGGCGCGGAAGATGTAGCCGGAACCGTCGACCAGGAAGATGTGGTCGCCCTTGCCGGCCACCTTCGCCGCGACCGGTTTGGCAGCAGGCTTGTCAGCAGCGGGTTTGGTGTCGGCTTTCGCGGCGGTCTTCGGGGATGTCGTTGGGGASCTTTTGGGCATGGCCGCAATGTATGAATTTTTGCGGGCTTTGACAGCCTTGAGCGGGGGATTTTTGGGCCGCTGGTGCCGCTATCCCCACTGTCGTTCCCCACATCCCCGCTGTCATTCCCCGCGAAAGCGGGGAATCCAGTACGCCGTGGCTTCTCGGCTCAATCACTGGCGTCTCGGCGTACTGGGTCGCCCGGTCGAGCCGGGCGACGACACCGAGAGGGCGGCTACTCCGCCGCCTGCAACACTGGCCCGGCCTTGTTCGGCGCGATCCAGAACGTCTGCGGCCGTTCGAACAGGAAGCGGGCATTGAGCCGCAATGCGACGTACCAGATCGCGAGCGATCCGATCACGCCGACGATGGTGACGATCAGCGACACCGTGCCGATGTCGGCAATGATGTGGGTGCGCAGCAGCAGCGTTCGTGTCGCCGCCATCGGCAGGAAGAAGGCGAGGTAGATCACGATCGAATGCTCGCCGCAGAAGCGGAAGAAGTTCAACCATTGTGCGCGGGCGAGCAGCGTGCCCATCGTGATGATGGCGCAGGCGCCGGCGAAGCCGAGCGCGAGCGAGACGATCTTCCATTCGCTGGCGCCGAGCGCGACGAGGCCCGCATTGACCAGCGCCCAGGTCGCAAGCGCCGCCAGCGCGAGTGCGGGATGGTTGCGCGCGCGATCGGACAGCGCGAACACGTAAGGCGCGAACAGATATCCCGAATAGAAATAGACGAAGCGCGCGCAGAATTCGTCGATCGCGGTCCAACCGGTCGAGATGCCCGCCGTCTCCAGCGCGGCAGCGATGAGCCAGATCGCCAGCGGCGGAATACGCCGTGTCAGTTTTGTGACCATGAAGAAGATCGGCAGCAGGTAAATGAACCAGAGCGTGCCGAACGGTTCGACGAAGGATTCCAGATACAGCAGGCCGGCCTCGCGCCAGCTCGTCTCCGCCGCGAATGCCGGTGCCTTGAAGCCGAACTGGATTGTCACCCAGACGACATAGAAATAGGCGAAATGCACCACCTTGCGGTCGAGATAGGTTCGCCAGTCCCGATCGATCACCAATGGCAGGAACAGGCCCGAAATCAGGAAGAAGTCCGGCATCCGGAACGGCTTTGCGAAGGCCACGGCGACATGCATGAAACCGGTCTGGCCGGCCGCGATCTCCACCCCCAGCACCGAGTGCATCATCACGACCATGACGATGCAGATGCCCTTGGCATAGTCGATCCAGTCGACACGCGCGGCCGGGGGGGCCTTGGAAAGCCCGCTCGCGGCGATTGTGCCTGATAATGCCATGGTGTCCCGTTTCGAGGCGCGGTCCGCCCGGCTCTGTGCGGACGTGGCGCAGTGTGAAGCCTTGCGGTTTAAGGTTTCTTTACCGGTACAATTCGCGTGCCGGTTTTTGCATCCGGGCTGTTCTCTCCCCTCAGGAAAATGCTAAACCGCTCGAGTTGGGGTTTCGTTAACCAAGCTGGAACAGGGTTTTTCATGCGAATCGCGATGATCGGAACGGGCTATGTGGGACTGGTGTCCGGCGCCTGCTTTGCGGATTTCGGTCACGACGTCACCTGCGTCGACAAGGACGAGAAGAAGATCGCGGCGCTTCATCGCGGCGAGATTCCGATCTACGAGCCCGGCCTCGACGAACTGGTCGCGACCAATGTGAAGGCCAAGCGGCTCGACTTCACCACCGATTTGTCGAAGCCGGTCGCGGACGCCGATGCCGTCTTCATCGCGGTCGGCACGCCCTCGCGCCGCGGCGACGGTCACGCCGATCTGTCCTATGTCTACGCCGCCGTCGTCGTCGGCACCTCCGACGAGCGCGGCCGCAAGGTGATGGGCGACGTCTATCGCCCGCTGTCGCTGAACCAGGCYCCGCTGATGTTCACGGCGCGCCGCACCGCCGAGATGATCAAATACGCCGCGAACGCSTTCCTCGCGACCAAGATCACCTTCATCAACGAGATCGCSGAYCTSTCGGAAAAGGTCGGCGCCRACGTGCAGGARGTCGCGCGCGGCATCGGCCTCGACAACCGCATCGGCACCAAGTTCCTGCATGCGGGGCCCGGCTTCGGCGGCTCCTGCTTCCCGAAGGACACCAAGGCGCTGATCAAGATCGCGCAGGACTATGACGTGAGCCTGCGCATCGTCGAAKCCGTGCTGGCCGTCAACGAGAACCGCAAGCGCGCGATGGCGCGCAAGGTCAGCCAGGCGCTCGGCGGTAGCTTGCGCGGCAAGACCATCGCCGTGCTCGGCCTCACCTTCAAGCCCGACACCGACGACATGCGCGATGCGCCGTCGATYCCGCTCGTCACCGGCCTGATCGACATGGGCGCGACGGTCAAGGCTTTCGATCCCGTCGGCATGGAGCAGGCCAAGGGCGAGCTGCCGAACATCACCTATTGCGAGGACGCCTATTCCTGCGCGCAAGGCGCCGATGCGCTCGTCATCGTCACCGAATGGGTGCAGTTCCGCGCGCTCGATCTCGGCCGGCTGAAGGCGGTCATGACCGACGACACGCACACGATCCGCAGTGGCGGGCTCACCGCGACCATCAAGGCACACGGCGCCGAGCTGTGCTCGTTGAAGAACGGCAGCGGTGTCGAATTTGTCTGGCAGGCAGGGCCGGCCTGGCCACGCCACGCGCCGCTGCTGTTTCCGATCGTCGGGCGTCTCGCCAATGACGAAATGCGGCACCGGGGCAAGACCTACCGGATGACCCAGCACGGTTTTGCGCGCGACAGCCGGTTCGCGTGGGTAGAGCGCGGCGAGAACCGTTGCACCCTGGCGCTCGAAGACAGCGAGACAACGCGCGCGCTCTATCCGTTCGCATTTCGCCTGACCGCCACCTATGCGATCGACGACGCTGGTCTCGATCTCTCGCTCACGGTCGTGAACACTGGCAAGGAGACATTGCCGGTGTCGCTCGGTGGCCATCCCGCCTTCAACTGGCCGCTTCAGCCTGGAATGTCGAAGGAGAGCTACGCGCTGACGTTCACGAACGAGGAGCCGTCTCCGGTTCGCCGTGTCGAGGGCGGACTCCTRCTCGCGGCAACGGATCCGAGCCCCGTCAGAGGCACCGTGCTTCCTTTGTCGGAATCCCTGTTCACCAATGACGCCGTCATCCTCGACCCCGTCAACAGCCATGCGGTCCGCTATGCGGCCGGGCAAGGGGGCGGGCCCTGGCTCAAAATGTCATGGCGCGGCTTTCGCGAGCTCGGCGTCTGGTCGAAACCGACAGGCGCGCCGTTCCTCTGCATCGAGCCGTGGCGCGGCTATGCCAGTCCCGTCGGTTTCGAAGGCGAGTTCAGCGACAAGCCTGGTCTGATGCACATCGCGGCCGGCGCGAACGAAGAACTGTCGTACCGGATCGAGGTTGGATCGTCCTGAAACCGGACGGCGCATCGCGCAGTCCTCAGACCTCGATTCGCGTGAGATCCTCGCCGAGCACGACGGGACCCGAATAGTCCTTCCTGACGTCCGCGAGCAACGCATCCAGCATGGCATCGTCGGTGCGCGGACGGTGATGGGTCAGCGCAAGCTTCTTGACGCCGGCCTTGGCTGCGATCTTGCCGACCGTATCGCCGCAGGCGATCGTGTATTTCGCGAGCCGGCGGAGATGGTCGTTGTTGATTTCAGGTGTTGCGAGAAAGCAGCACTGCACCAGTAGGTCGGCTCCTTCAGCCAGCCGCTCGAGACCGGGGCAGGGGACCGTGTCGCCGGAGATCGCGATGACCTTGCCCTCGGCTTCGAAGCGGAAGCCGAGACACATCCAGCGCGCGAGAAACGCCGGCGACATGTCGAGACCGTCGCCATGTGAGACGAGCTCGGCGCTGATCTTCCAGCGACCGGTGTCGAGGACGGGGCCGGGAATGATGTCCGTCGCGACGACCGGCTTCCATCCGCCAAAGGTCGGCTCGCCCTGATCCCGCCAAGCGATGTCCTTGTCGTAGACCTGTGTGATCAGCGTGTTGACGAGCCGTTCGGTATCGGGCGGACCGTAGATGCGCAGATCGTCCTTGCGCCCATGCATCCACGAATTCAGCATCACATCATAGAGGTCGCCGATGTGGTCGAAGTGGTGATGGGTGAGAAAGACCGTGTCGATGGCGCCGAGCGGCACGCCGGCTTTGTGGAGCTGCACCATGACGCCGCGGCCCGCGTCGAACAGGATATTCTCCTCGCCGAGCCTGATCAGCGTGGTCGTCGCCATGCGGCGCGGGTCCGGGCGTGGGCCGCCGGTGCCGAGCAGTATGACTTCCATGGCGCCTACTCCAGCGTGAAGCCGGTCGATCTGATCACGCCGCCCCAGCGTGTCTGAAGATCGCTCGTGGCGTACTTTAGATTCGAAGGCGTCAGCTAGACAAGTCGCGCGTCAGTGCAGACCGGCCACAGTGGCCGCGATGGTTGGCCGGATCGTTGACCGGTCCGATCCCGCGGACGTCAGGCGATGCGCAAAATCCTGCGCGCGCCGCTCGACCAGATGCCAGGTGGCGCGTGCGACGAGATAGCTGAGCGCGGCGGTGACGGCATAGGCGATCAGCAGCGAGACCAGTCCGTCCGTAAGCGGCCAGATCTGGCGCAGGCCGTAGATCACCGCGAAGTGCGACAGGTACATCGAATAGGAGTTGCGGCCGAGCGCCTCGATCGGCCGGCAGCGGATCGCGAGGCGGATGCAACCTGCAACCAGCGCGCCGAGCACGAGGTTGATCATCAAATAGTTGAATTCATGCGAGCCGGTCGCGCGGTCGGCGATGAAGGACAGCGCGATGAAGGCGGCAAAGATCGCGGCATCCGACTTCGCAAAGCCGTCGCGCAGCGAGAAGAACAGCGCGCAGCCCACGAGGAAGACCGGCAACTGGTTCAGGAAGCTGATGTGCAATGCGTTCCACACGAACGCTTCGTGGCCGGGACCATAATAGGCCGAGAACAGTGCGAAGGCCCACGGCTTGAACAGGCAGACATTGACGAGATGCAGCGCGATCGCGAGCGCAAGATAGAGGTGGCGGCGAGATCCGAAGGCCGTGATCACGAAGGGGAACACGAGATAGAACGTCATTTCCGCCGCGATCGACCAGTCGCCCGGCACGACGCTGTTGACGCTGTCCGGCCAGAAGCCGTGCAGGAATGTCGCGGTCAGGATCACCTGGAGCGGTCCGATGCCGTTGGGCGCGTTGTAGCTGGGACCCGTGCCGTTGACGGCGAGGTAAACCGGGATCGCGAGCCAGAACAGCGGCGAGATGCGCAGGAAGCGCCGGATGTAGAATTTGCGCGTCGGGTCGGTTTCGGTGCGCTGCGTCCACATCAGGCACATCGTCATGGCGCTGACGAAGTAGAACACGTTGACGCCGGTCCAGCCGCACATGAAGGCGAAGTCGAGGGCGTGGATCTTTGAAGGAAAGGATTGTGAGACGTGGATCGCCATCACGCCGACGATGGCGAGGCCGCGCAGGACGTCGAGCGTGTGAGAACGGCCGAAAGGCGTTGCACCTTGCTCGGTTCGTTCGGCGGCCAACCGGGCCTGCCCCTGCATCACGCCTGCTCCGTGGTTTCGCATCTGCAAGCGGAGACCATAGAGGCGCGGCCGGCTGTTTCGAAGCCGAAGCCTTTCTTTACGTTAACCAGCGGTTGAGTCTGATGCCGAATGTACGGGATCGGCGGTGTCGAGGGGGCTGGTCGTCGCTCGCACGCGCCACGCCGGCATGATGATGCGCGCGATGAGAATTGTGGGGCAATTCATACTTAATACGCCAATACCATGACCAATATTGTTCGGGCAGCACAACACGCCTAGTATTCCAGCAGGCAATCTCGGGGGCTCGAATAAGTCGTGAATGTTCGTTCACAGGACAGTGCGCTGCGCGACGACTTGAACTTTCAAGCCGCGCCACAAGCACACAGGACATCCAACAACGTGGTTGATTCCGCACGTCAGGAATTGAGGCCTGCCGGCCGCGAACGGCTGATCGTCGTCGAAGACGATCCCGTGACGCGGACGATGCTGGTCGGCTATTTCAGCGAGAACAATTTCGACGTGGTCGGCGCCGGCTCCTGCGCGGAATGCCGCCAGGCGCTGCGCTCGCGCACCGATCTCGTCTTCCTCGACGTGCAGTTGCCTGACGGCGACGGCTTCGAGCTCGCCAAGGAGATCCAGGCGACCAGCAACGCGGGCATCATCTTCGTGACGCGCCGCGACACCGACGTCGATCGTATCCTCGGCCTCGAGATCGCCGGCGACCATTACGTCACCAAGCCGATCAATCTGCGCGACCTGCTCGCGCGCGCGCGCAGCGTGCTGCGGCGGCGCTCGATCGACCGCAAGGCCGCGCGCAACCACAATTCGATCGCCTTCGGCGACTGGATCATCGACCTGACCCGGCGCGAGCTGCTCGGCAGCGACGGCAAGCCGGTGGCGTTGACGCGCGCCGAGTTCGATCTGCTCGCGGCGCTGGTCGGCGCCGACGGCCGGCCGCTCAGCCGCGACTATCTGATCGAGGTCGTCAGCAACCGCCAGGCCGAGGTCGATATCCGGACGGTCGACGCGCTGGTGGCGCGGCTGCGCCGCAAGCTCGTCGGCAGCGGCACGCCCGTGATCGCGACCGTCACCGGCGTCGGCTACAAGCTCGCGCTCAGCGAGCGGCTCTAGCCTTATCCGTCGAAAGATCCGATCACCCTCGCGCCTATCGCGCGCGGGCGCTCTGATCCGTCGATGTCCTTTGCGTCGCCCCGGCCAGCTGGTCATCGACCGCATACAGCGTGCAGGTCGGCGACCATTTCATGCAGGCGCTAAGCGAATCGCGCCGGGCGTCGTCGGCGGTCGTGCGGCCCGAACGCCAGCCGTAACCGCCGTTCGGCGACACCGCAAAAGCCTTGTGCGGCATGGTGCTGGCGAGATAGCGGGAGAATTCGGCGCGCGCGGCCTCGTTGAGCTGGCCCGGCGGCGGCAGCGGATCGGGAAGGCTCAGGATGTCATGGCCGAGCCCGCGCTCGCGCAGGAAGGCGTCGAGATAGGGCGTCCATTGCGGGCGGCCCACCACCGAATAGAGATAGTGGCCGTCATCGCCGTAAGGCGGCGCCGCAATGAATTTCGCGTGACCGCCATTGCCGCGAAATCCGTCATAGAGGCGGCGCGCGAGATCGGGACCGAAGAACGAATCGTTGGCCGCATAGACCCACAGCATCGGCACGCGCGAGGTTTTGCCGAACGTGGCGAACGCCTGCACCAGCCCGTCCTTGTTGCAGACGTCGTCGTCATCGCGCGAGCCGCGGCCGCCGGCAAAGCTGATCGCGGCGACGAGACCACTCGGTGCCTGCGCGGTCAGCGCGACGGTGGCAAGCCCGCCGGCGGAATGGCCGGCCGCGATCATGCCCGATGTCGTGACGTCGGCCCTGCGCCCCATCGCATCGATCGCCGCGCGCAAATCCGCGATCGCAACCGCCGCCGCCGGCAGATAGGTGGCATTCGCGCAAACGCCGACGCTGTCGACGCGCCCGCCGGGCGAGGTGCCATATCCGCGCCGCRTCACGATCAGCGCGGCAAAGCCGCGCCGGGCATATTCGAGCGCGATCCCGTAATATTTGTGCGCCGACATGGTCGCGCGGTCGTCGAAACTGCGCGGCGAGCCGTGGTTGAGCAGCGCGAGCGGATAGCGCTTCGTTCCGGCCGGCCGGACGAGAAAGGCCTCCAGCCCCTGCGGCCCGGCCTCCGCCATCGGAATGCGCAGGTCTTCCGTGTAGAACTCCGCGGCCGTCGCATTGGTCACGATGCCAGCGGTCGCAAGCCAGGCCATCAGCACAACCAAGAGCCTGTGAAACAGCGTCATGCCCCGACTCGAAAAAGCCCCGATTTGAAAGACCATAGCATGATCTCAGGAACGGCCAGCCAACCGCGCGTGTTGTGCCCTTGGCGGGGGCCCGGCCGATGCTATGGTAATCCACAAACTCTGCACGACAGGACGAGGATATTTCAGTGGCTGATGTTGACCCCGCGGCGGGCAAGCTGGTCTCGCCGGACGCGCTCACCAATGTTCCGCGGCTGGTGACGGCCTATTTCGCCGGCAAGCCCGATGTCGGCGATCCCACGCAGCGGGTGGCGTTCGGAACCTCCGGCCATCGCGGCACATCGTTCAAGAACAGCTTCAACGAGGGCCACATCCTCGCGACCACGCAGGCAATTTGTGACTACAGGACAGAAAAGGGCCTGACCGGTCCGCTCTTCATCGGCATCGACACCCACGCGCTGGCCGAGCCGGCGCTGGTCAGCGCCGTCGAGGTGTTCGCCGCCAACGGCGTCGACATCATGATCGACAAGGACGGCGGCTACAGCCCGACGCCTGTCATCTCGCACGCGATCCTGACCTACAACAAGGGCCGCGCTAGCGGCCTTGCCGACGGCGTCGTCGTCACGCCCTCGCACAATCCCCCCGAGGACGGCGGCTACAAATACAATCCCCCGCATGGCGGCCCGGCCGACACCGACGCGACCTCCGTGGTCGAGAAGCGCGCCAACGCCTATCTCGCCGACGGCCTGAAGGGCGTGAAGCGCATCGACTACGCCAAGGCGCGCAAATCCGCGAACGTGCACGCCTACGACTTCATCACGCCCTACGTCGCCGATCTCGGCAATGTCGTCGATCTCGATCTGGTTAAATCCGCCGGAATCAATATCGGCATCGATCCGCTCGGCGGCGCCGCCGTGCATTATTGGCATCCGATCATCGAGCGCTACGGCCTGAAGGCCACCGTCGTGAACGAGGCGATCGATCCGACCTTCCGCTTCATGACCGTCGACTGGGACGGCAAGATCCGCATGGATTGTTCCTCGCCTTACGCGATGGCGAGCCTGATCGCGATGCGCGACCGCTTCGACGTCGCCTTTGCCAACGACACCGATGCCGACCGCCACGGCATCGTGACGCGCACCGGCGGCCTGATGAATCCGAACCATTACCTTGCGACCGCGATCTCCTATCTGTTCGCGAACCGCCCGAACTGGGGCAGGGATGCCGCGATCGGCAAGACCGTGGTGTCGAGCTCGATCATCGACCGCGTCGCCAAGAAGCTCGGCCGCAGGCTGGTCGAGACGCCGGTCGGCTTCAAATGGTTCGTCGACGGCCTCCTCACGGGCGGATTCGGCTTCGGCGGGGAGGAGAGTGCAGGGGCCTCGTTCCTGCGCCGCGACGGCGGGGTGTGGACCACCGACAAGGACGGCATCATCCTCGGCCTGCTCGCAGCCGAGATCATGGCGAAGACCGGCCGCGATCCCAGCCAGCTCTTCAACGACCTCACTGCCGAGCTCGGCGTGCCGCACTATGCGCGCATCGACGTCGCCGCCACTGCGCCCCAGAAGAACATCCTCAAGTCCGTCACGCCCGAGCAGCTCGGCCTCAAGGACCTCGCCGGCGATCCCGTCCGCGCCACGCTGGGCAAGGCGCCGGGCAACGGCCAGCCGTTCGGCGGCATCAAGGTCGAAACCGATTTCGGCTGGTTCGCCGCAAGGCCGTCGGGCACCGAGGACGTCTACAAGATCTAYGCGGAAAGCTTCCGCAGCACCGAGCACCTGAAGCGGATTCAGGAAGAGGCCCAGGCAGGGCTGAAGAAGGTGTTCGGGGCGTAGGGCGCCGAGCCCAGGACGACTCTTCGGTTGCTGCTCCGAGGAAGTGTTTGCCGCATTCTCCGCTGTCATCACCCGCGAAAGCGGGTGATCCAGTACGCCGCGGCCGTGCCGTGATGCGGAGGAGCTGCGGCGTACTGGATTCCCCGCCTTCGCGGGGAATGACTTCCGGTATAGTTGTATACATAACCAAGATAATAGGTATCCAAATACGCCATATTTAGCCTTGAACGATTCTACCTCTCCGCTATTGTATACATAACGTATTCATAAGCGCTTGGGAGAGCGACCCGTGACAAAACCCTTTCCGATGAACGCCTGGTACGCCGCGGCCTGGGACGCCGACGTCAAGCCGGCGCTGTTGCCGCGGACGATCTGCGGCAAGCATGTCGTGATGTACCGCAAGGCCGACGGCTCGGTGGCCGCGCTGGAGGATGCCTGCTGGCACCGCCTGGTCCCGCTGTCCAAGGGCCGGCTGGAAGGCGACACCGTCGTCTGCGGCTATCACGGCCTGAAATACAATGCGCAGGGGCGCTGTACCTTCATGCCCTCGCAGGAGACCATCAATCCGTCGGCCTGTGTCCGCGCCTATCCCGTGGTCGAGCGTCATCGCTACATCTGGCTCTGGATGGGAGACCCTGCGCTCGCCGATCCCGCGCTCGTCCCTGACATGCACTGGAATCACGATCCGGCCTGGGCCGGCGACGGCAAGACCATCCGCGTCAATTGCGACTACCGCCTCGTGCTCGACAATCTCATGGACCTCACCCACGAGACCTTTGTGCACGGCTCGTCGATCGGCAACGATGCGGTCGCCGAGGCGCCGTTCGACGTCACCCATGGCGAGAAGACGGTGACGGTGACGCGCTGGATGCGCGGCATCGAGGCGCCGCCGTTCTGGGCCAAGCAGCTCGGCAAGCCCGGCCTCGTCGACCGCTGGCAGATCATCCGCTTCGAAGCCCCGTGCACGATCGCGATCGATGTCGGCGTGGCGCCGACAGGTACCGGCGCGCCCGAAGGCGACCGCTCGCAGGGCGTCAACGGTTTCGTGCTCAACACCATCACGCCGGAGACCGAGAAGACCTGCCACTATTTCTGGGCCTTCGTGCGCAACTATCAGATCGGCGAGCAGCGCATCACCACCGAGATCCGCGAAGGCGTCTCCGGCATCTTCCACGAGGACGAACTGATCCTCGAGGCGCAGCAGCGCGCTATGGACGAGAACCCCGATCGGATCTTCTACAACCTCAACATCGATGCCGGTGCGATGTGGACGCGCAAGCTGATCGACAGGATGGTGGCGAAGGAAAGCGCGCCGCAGCAGCTCCAGGCCGCGGAGTAGGCCAGGTGAAAGCAGCGCCCGAGCGAGAGGTCGACCGCTCCGTCTCGCAGACCGTGAAGGCGCAGCTCGCGCTGCGCGACCAGATCCTGTCGGGTCGCTTACGGCCCGGCGAGCGCATCTCCGAGCTGCAGGCGGTGGAGACGACCGGCGCCTCGCGCACGCCGGTGCGCATGGCGCTGGTGCGGCTCGAGGAGGAAGGCCTGCTGGAGGCGATTCCCTCAGGCGGCTTCATGGTGAAGGCGTTTTCCGAGCGCGACATCTCCGATTCCATCGAGCTGCGCGGCACGCTCGAAGGGCTCGCCGCGCGCTTCGCAGCCGAGCGCGGCGTTTCCGCGCGCGAGCTCGAGCCGCTGAAGGAGTGCCTTGCCGCAATTGACGAATTGCTGCGCCAGGTGCCGATCTCGGTCGACGCGTTCTCATCCTATGTCACGCTGAACGCGCGCTTCCACGCACTGCTCACGGAATTGTCGCGCAGCCCGCCGCTGATCCGGCAGATCGACCGCGCTTCGGCGCTGCCGTTCGCCTCGCCAAGCGGTTTCGTGATGGCGCAATCGGCGCTGCCCGAGGCGCAGCAGATTCTGATCATCGGGCAGGAGCACCATCGCGTCGTGATCGACGCCATCGAGAACCGCGAAGGCGCCCGCGCCGAGGCCGTGATGCGCGAGCACGCGCGCCTCGCAGTGCGAAACCTGCGGCTTGCGCTGCGCAACCGCACCCATCTCGACCTCTTGCCGGCGCTCGCGCTGATCAGGACCGCAACCGACTAGGGCAATCGCCATGCGCTTCATCGAAACCTGGATTCCGGCAACGCTGGTCGCGACGCGCGATCTTGCGCCGGGCATCCGCGAATTCTTGATCCTGCCGGATCAGTTCGACGGCACGGCCTATCCGGTCGGCAGCCACATCAATATCAGCGTGACCATCGACGGCCTGCCGGAGACGCGATCCTATTCGCTGGTCGGTGAGGCGTCCTCGCGCGGATTCAGGATCGCGGTGCGCCGCGCCGAGGATTCCCGCGGCGGCTCGCGCTACATGTGGCAGCTCACCCCCGGGGCTCGGCTCGACATCACCCGGCCGGCTTCGCTGCTCGCAGTCGACTGGACGCGCGAAAACTATTGCCTGATCGCTGGCGGCATCGGTATCACGCCGATCCTTGGCGCCGCACAGGCGCTGGCGCGTCGCGGCGTTGATGTCACGCTGCATTATGCCGTGCGCTCGCGCACCGATGCCGCCTATCTCGACGATCTCGCCAAAATGCTCGGTGAGCGCCTGCTCGTTCACGCGAGCGACGAGGGCCGGCGACTCGACCCCGATGCGCTGTTCGGATCATTGCCGCAAGGTGCGCTGGCGCTGTTCTGTGGCCCGATGAGGATGCTGGATGCCGCGCGCCACGCCTGGATCGGCGCCGGCCATCCGCYTCCCGATCTCCGCTACGAGACCTTCGGCTCCAGCGGCACGCTGCCGACCGAGACGTTTCGCGTGCGCCTGAAGGGGACCGATGTCGAGCTCGAAATCCCGCGCGAGCGCTCGATGCTTGATGTGCTCAATGCCAGCGGACACGACGTGATGTACGATTGCAAGCGCGGCGAATGCGGCCTGTGCGCGATCGACGTGGTCGAGGTCGACGGCGAGATCGATCATCGCGACGTCTTCTTCAGCGATCACCAGAAGCAAAGCAACCAGAAGATCTGCGCCTGCGTCTCCCGCGCCCGCGGTACCATCACCGTGGACACGCTGCTCCGGGAAGATGCGGTCTGACCGGAGCTGGAAGGCGTACTCGGAAACCGCGATCAGCCTGAAGGCTCGCGCATCCGCCCTACTTTCGGAGCGGGCGGGTGCAGGTCGTCCTGGCGAGGCAGCTAAGGGCGGTGACGAAGCGGGCTTTGCAGCGTCAATGGGCCGGCAAGAGCGCTTCGTGCGGTCCACCAATCATGATAGGTTTGCTCTCGGCAATAGATGCGTTCAGCCGGTCTTGGACAGCAAGGGTGGAGGTTCTGCCATGAAATCCAATTCTGTCTCGCTGGCAGTCGATGCGTTCGCCACAGGGCGAGCTGACGCGCTGATTTTAATCGGCCGCATTCTCCTCGCGTGGGTATTCGTCGGAAGCGCGTATGGAGCAATATCCAACTTCAGCGGCTCTGTGGGGTATTTCAGGTCCCTGAATCTTCCAGCACCCGAGCTGTTCACGATGACGAACATCGTACTGGAAGTATTGATATCCGTTGGTYTGATATTGGGCGTCGGTACGCGCTACTGCGCAATTCTGACGTTTGTGTTCGTATTGGCGGCAACGGCTATTGCGCACCGCTACTGGGAGTATCCCGCGGGTGCGCAGCAGATCGGTCAATACAACCACTTCCTGAAGAATGTCTCGATCATGGGAGGCGCGATGTTGATCTTCGTCACCGGGGCGGGCCGGTTCAGTTTCGATCGGGCATCGTAGCCGAGATCACTTCAAGTCGGGCTTGAAAGCTTCCTCTATCGCGCGGCGGATGCTCTTTGAGAGCTGTTTCAGGGTCTTGCTCACGAGGGCGAAGAGAAGCATCAACCATGTCGCAAGCGCGGCACACCACAGCACGACTTCAAATATCTCAGGCATGATGATGCCCCTCAAAAATAATTACTTTGAAATGAGGCAAGTGTTGCTTAATGGGGCCGACACGGCAAGCCGTCTTGAGAGTGGTAGCGCGCCGAAACACTCGGAAACGCTCTCAAAACAGCGGACAGCCTTAGGTCAGGGATGCAGACCAACCCTATGACCGCGAAGACTGGCGCGGGATGCAGAACTGCCTGGCAGTGATTCATTTGCAAAGGGTGGCTTGAAGAAATTCTGCCCTGCGCGAGTCTGCTTCACCCCTGGAAGCGGACCGCCTCACATTTGCGAGTATTTCCCTACGCCGCGTAAGTCGCCCGCTGCTTTTTCGTGTTCAACAGCGCCAGAACGCCATCGGCCGACACCGGCCGGCTGATCAGATAGCCCTGCGCTTCGTCGCAACCGAACTGGCGCAGAAACTCGAGCTGGTCGGCGGTCTCGACGCCTTCCGCAACCACGCCGATGCGCAGGTCGCGCGCCAGCGAGATCACAGACTTCACGATCGCGGCGCAGTCGGGCTGCACCAGCATGTCGCGGATGAAGGACTGGTCGATCTTGATACGGCTGAACGGCAGCTTGCGCAGATAGGTGAGCGAGGAGAAGCCGGTGCCGAAATCGTCTAGCGCCACCGTGATGCCAAGCTCGAGCAGCGCGTTCAGGATTGACGCCGCGGAGCCGTATTTCGACAGCAGCATCGATTCCGTGATCTCGACCTCGAGCCGGTGCGGGGCGACCTTCGCGTCCGCGAGCGCCTGCACGATGGTCTGGAGGATGCCGGTGCTGTGAAACTGCGCGGCGGAGAAGTTCACGGCGACCCTGATGTCCTCCGGCCAGTCCGAAAGCGTCGCGCAGGCACGCCGGATCACCCATTCGCCGATCTCGTGGATCAGCCCGGTCTCCTCGGCGATCGGGATGAATTCGCTCGGCGGCACCAGTCCGCGCCGGGGATGCTGCCAGCGCAGCAGCGCCTCGAAGCCGGTGATGCGGTTCTCGCCGAGATCGAGGAACGGCTGGAACACCAGGAACAGCTCGTCTCTGGCGATGGCGCCTTCGAGGTCCGCTTGCAGCGCCTTGCGATCGCGTGACACCCTGTCATCGGCTTCCTCGAAGAAGCAGACCGTGCCGGGACCTGCTTTCTTGGCGCGATACAGCGCCGCGTCGGCATTCTTCATGATGTCGAGCTGCGTGGTGCCGTCGCGCGGCGCCAGCACGATGCCGACGCTGGTCGCGCCGGCGATCTGGCGGCCCTCGATCTGGAACGGTTCGTCGAAGGCCGCGACGAAGCGTTCGGCGATCTCGAGCGCATCCTCCGGCCGTGCCAGATTGGCCATCACCAGCGCGAACTCGTCGCCGCCAATTCGCGCGACGTGCTCGGCCGCGCGCGTGCAGCGTTGCAGCCGGCCTGCGACCTGGATCAGGAATTCGTCGCCGGCGGGGTGGCCGAACTTGTCGTTGACTTCCTTGAAGCGGTCGAGGTCGAGCAGGAGCACCGCGAATTCCTCGCCGGACAGGGCCATCCGCCGGAGCGCGGCTTCGAGCGTCTCGTTGAAGGCGAAGCGGTTGGGCAACAGCGTGAGGGGATCCTGCCGGACCGTGCGCTCGGCCTCGATCTGCCGGATCACGCGCCGCGCGAAAGCGAATGAATTGACGAACACCGCACGCAGCAGCACGCTGCCGTAAACCACCACCAGGATGGCCATCAGCACATAGGCGGGATCGCCGTCGCGGCCGAGGCAGATGGCGATGCCGACGAAGATGGGGCTCGTGAAAGCGATGGCCGCAATCGGGATCGTGGCGAAGGCTAGTGCGCCGCCGGCCAGCATCCCCGAGCAAAGGCAGGTGATGACGAGCTGGCCGCCGGTCGCGGCATTCGCGAAGAAGGCGACCGGGACGATGCCCCAGGCAACGCCGAGCACGAAGGCGTTGCGCACCAGCCGATGCATCGCCCGACGCGAAACGAATTGCGGTTTTGTGATCCGGCGCGAGGCGTGGGATTGCAGGCCGAACGCGATCGCGGCGCCGGCCACGATCGCGGCCCAGGCCAACGCAAACTTCCAGTCCGGCGAATGCCAGAGCGCGATGGCGAGTACGGCCGCGTTGCAGGCATTGGCAAGCATGATGCCGACGGAGTAGCCGAGCACCTGTGACATCTGATCGGCGCGGATATGTCCGGCGACGGCTTCGTCGGTTGCAGGACCGCCAAAGGCCGACAGATCGCCGGCGAACAGCCGCGCGAAATAGCTGATCGTTTGAGTCCGCATTCCAGGGCCTAGCAGCATGGGCCGTTTGTCCGGCTCGATCAGGAGGATTCGCTGCAAACCTTTGACGAAATATGAATTATCCCCGCTGGCCACGATCGCCATGGCCACTTCTGCGTGTTCAAGCGAGGGTATCGATAACAAATCGATACAAATGCGGCGCCCCGCGTTACGGTTGTAACAGTGGGCCGATCGCAGAACGCGCTCGGCCTTCATGGTTCGAGACGCGCCGCAAGGCTGCGCTCCTCACCATGAGGGTCTAAGATGTTGCCGCGGAGCAGGCCTCATCCTGAGCAGCCCGCTGAAGGCGGGCGTCTCGAAGGATGGCCGCGAGGAGGCTGCCAGCCCGCTCTGTTGCCAAATGTGCCGAACGTCACCGCCCGAGCTGCTTCGGATCATAATAGAACCGTTCTTCGATCAGCTGATCGCCCTGCCAGGTCTGCCACGCGATCTCATCCAGCGTTCGGACGACGCCTTCGGCATTGGTGAAGCTGAACCGCCAGCGTGTCGCGACGTGATCGCCCTCGATCAGGCTCGGCCCGATGCGGACGGCCTTGACCTTCCTGGAGGCCGCGAGCACGCCGCGCTCCTTGGCGACGAGCTTGTCGCGGCCGACTGTCGGGGCGGCGTTGTTCTCATAGGTCGCGGCATCGGACGTGTAGTACTGCTCGATCGCTTCGACAAACTCCCCATCCTCCAACCGCTTCGCAAAAGCTTCGACGACGTCACGGCTCGGCATGGCGCACCTCACGATTAAAACAGACTGATAGTCGGTAAATACCGACCGGTAGTCGAAAAGTCAACTGGCCGGGTGCGACGAATTGGACTAGACGGGAGCGATGGCAAAGCAGGCGGAGCGGCGGGCGGCGACATCCGAGGCGATCCTGACGGAGGCGCGGCGCCTGTTCGGGACGCAGGGCTTTGCCGCGACCACCGTGGACGACATCGCGGCGGCCGCGGGCGTTGCCAAGGGCGCGGTCTATCATCACTTCAAGACCAAGGAGGTGGTGTTCGAAGCGGTGTTCGATTCTGTCTCGCGCGATCTCGTCGCCGAGATCGACCGCACCGCGCGCGCCGAGAAGGACGTGCTCGCCGCGATGGTCGCCGGCACGCAGCATTACTTTGCGGCGACCGCCAAGGGCCCGACAGGTCAGATCATCCTGCGCGACGGCCCGGCCGTGCTCGGCTGGGAGCGCTGGCGGGAGATCGACGCGCAGCATTTTGGCGGTAAGATGCCGCGCGCGCTGTCGGTGGCGATGGAGGCCGGCCTCATCGCAAAGCAACCGGTCGAGCCGCTGGCGCGGCTGCTGCTCGGCGCGGTGACGGAGGCGGCGGTCGCCTGCGCCGGGCGCACGGATATCGCAAGGGCAGGGGCGGAATATGCCCGTGCGTTCAAGTCACTGGTCGAGGCGCTGCGTCTACGCGCATGATTGTGCTAGTGACGAACCGGAAACGCCCACACCAACAAAAAGAACAGTAGCGCATGAACGCAAATTCCTCCCTCGCGCCGTCCGATCCTGAGTTCGACTACATCATCGTCGGCGCCGGCTCCGCTGGCTGCGTGCTCGCCAACAGGCTGTCTGCGAACGGCAAGCACAGCGTGCTGCTGCTCGAGGCGGGACCTAAGGATTCCAACATCTGGATCCACGTGCCGCTCGGCTACGGAAAACTGTTCAAGGAGAAGACGGTCAACTGGATGTATCAGACCGAACCGGAGCCCGAATTGAAGGGGCGCCAGGTGTTCCAGCCGCGCGGCAAGACGCTGGGCGGATCGAGCTCGATCAACGGCCTGCTTTATGTCCGCGGCCAGCACGAGGATTACGATCGCTGGCGCCAGCACGGCAATGCCGGCTGGGGCTATGACGACGTGCTGCCCTATTTCAAGAAAGCCGAGAACCAGGCGCGTGGCGCCGATCAATATCACGGCAGCGGCGGCCCGCTGCCGGTGTCCAACATGGTCGTGACCGATCCGCTGTCGAAGGCCTTCATGGATGCCGCGGTCGAGACCGGTCTGCCCTACAACCCCGATTTCAACGGCGCCACGCAGGAGGGCGTCGGCCTGTTCCAGACCACGACGCGCAACGGCCGCCGTGCCTCGACGGCGGTGGCCTATCTTGGACCCGCGAAGACGCGCAGCAATCTCAAGGTCGAGACCGAGGCGCTCGGCCAGCGCGTGCTGTTCGAGGCACGCCGCGCGGTCGGCGTCGAATACCGGCAAGGCACAACCGTGCGCCGGGCCCGCGCGCGCAAAGAGGTCGTGCTGTCGAGCGGCGCCTACAACTCGCCGCAGCTCCTTCAGCTCTCCGGCGTCGGCCCTGCCGATCTCTTGCGCAAGCACGGCATCGATGTCGTGCTGGACGCGCCGGGCGTCGGCCACGATCTCCAGGACCACATGCAGGTCCGCATCGTGATGCGCTGCTCGCAGAAGATCACGCTCAACGACACCGTCAATAATCCGTTTCGCCGCACGTTGGCCGGCGCGCGCTATGCGCTGTTCCGGAAGGGCTGGCTGACCATCGCGGCCGGCACCGCGGGCGCGTTCTTCAAGACCAATCCTCGCCTCGCTTCGCCCGACATCCAGGTGCACTTTCTGCCGTTCTCGACCGACAAGATGGGGGAGAAGCTGCATGATTTTTCCGGGTTCACGGCGTCGGTGTGCCAGCTCCGGCCCGAAAGCCGCGGGACCTTGCGCATCAAAAGCGCGGACCCGACCGCGCCGCCGGAGATCCGCATCAACTACATGTCGACCGAGACCGATCGCACCACCAATGTCGAAGGCCTGAAGATCTTGCGCAAGATCCTGAATGCGCCGGCGCTGAAGCCGTTCGTGGTCAGCGAGTACGATCCTGGCGCAAAGGTATCCACGGATGGAGAGCTGCTCGATTATTGCCGCGAGCGCGGCAGCACCATCTACCATCCGACCTCGACCTGTCGTATGGGCAATGACGCGCTGGCGGTGGTGGACCAGCGGCTGAAGGTGAGGGGGCTCGAAGGCCTTCGCATCGTCGACGGTTCGATCATGCCGGACCTCGTGTCGGGGAATACCAACGCGCCGATCATCATGATCGCCGAAAAGGCCTCCGACATGATATTGGAGGATGCGCGATAAACATTGCGCTGAAAGGACATTCGACTTGGCTACGCGACTGAAGATCGGCACACGCAAGAGCGCGATGGCGCTGGCGCAGACGGAAGAGATCGCGCGCCGCCTGACCGCCGCCATGCCCGATCTCGATGTCGAGATCGTCAAGTTCGACACCACGGGCGATCTCGACCAGACCGGCAAGCTGCTGCCGCATGGCGGCAAGGGCGGCGCCTTCGTGGCGCAGATCCGCGCTGCCGTGCTCTCCGGCGAATTGCAGGCCGCGATGCATTCGCTGAAGGACATGCCTGGCAACGAGGACACGCCCGGCCTCGTCATCGGCGCTACGCTATCGCGCGATCCCCCGAGTGACGCACTGGTGCTGCGCGATGGGGTGACGCTGGAAGCGCTGCGCCAGTCGCGCGGCAAGGGTTTCAAGATCGGCACCAACGCCGTGCGTCGCGCCGCCTATGCGCGGCGGCTGTTTCCCGATGTCGAAGTGATCCACTTCCGCGGCGCCGCTGACACCCGCGTGCGAAAACTCGACAATGGCGAGAAGCAGAAGTTGCCGGATGGCGGCGCGGTTGGTCCCGCCGATGCGCTGATCATGGCGCGTTCCGGTCTTGACCGCGTCGGCCTCTCGCACCGTATCGCCTATGAATTCTCCGCGGCGGAGATGCTGCCCGCGGCAGGGCAGGGCATCGTCGCCGTGGAATGTGCCGCGCAGGACTGGCAGACGCGGCAGATCCTGGCATCGATCGACGATCCCTCTGCGCAC
The DNA here is from genome assembly GCF_052114925.1 of Bradyrhizobium sp. 2TAF36. Taxonomy (NCBI): domain Bacteria; kingdom Pseudomonadati; phylum Pseudomonadota; class Alphaproteobacteria; order Hyphomicrobiales; family Nitrobacteraceae; genus Bradyrhizobium; species Bradyrhizobium sp. 2TAF36. The sequence goes on from NZ_JBFRFR010000041.1 coordinate 23,892, forward strand.
GCTTCTGCCGATGCCGAGCGCGAGGTGCTGTGGGTGCTCAACGGCCATTGCAATTCGCCGGTGGCGGGTTTTTCGACCATCGCAGGCGATCAGATGTCGCTGACGGCGTCCGTGCTCGACCTCTCCGGCAACACCATCATCGAAGCCTCGCACACGGGCCCCGCCAACCGCCCGCGCGAGCTCGGCCGTGCGGTGGGACTGGAGCTGCTGACGAAGGGCGCCGCCGAGATCATCGAGCGCAGCCGGCCGCGCTAAATTTTGAGAGCGCAGTACGTACAGCATCCGTCATTGCGAGCGTAGCGAAGCAATCCAGGCTGTCACCGCCGAGAGATTCTGGATTGCTTCGCTGCGCTCGCAATGACGGCGCGGAGCCTCAGCCCCGCACGCGCTTCAGCATCTGCTCGACATGGGCGATCGGCGTCTCCGGCTGGATGCCGTGGCCGAGATTGAAGATGAAGCGCCCTTGCGCAAAGTTCGCCAGCACGTTGTCCACAGCGCGATCGAGCGCAGCGCCGCCTGTGATCAGCACCAGCGGATCGAGATTGCCCTGCACGGCGACGCGGCTCTGCACGCGCTCGCGGACGAAGGCCGGCTCGGCAGTCCAGTCGATGCTGACGGCATTCACGCCGGTCGCCTCGACGTAACCGGGCAGTTGCGCGCCGGCGCCGCGCGGAAAACCGATGATCTTCGAATCGGGCACTTTTGCGCGCACGCCTTCGACGATGCGCCGGGTCGGCTCGACCGACCAGCGCGCGAACTCGGCCGGCGGCAGCACGCCGGCCCAGGTGTCGAAGATCTGCAACGCATCGGCACCGGCCGCGAGTTGCGCCAGCAGATATTCGATCGAGTTCTCCACGAGCACGTCGATGATTTTCGCAAACGCCTCCGGATGCCGGTAGGCCATCATCCGTGCCGGCGCCTGGTCGGGCGTGCCCTGGCCTGCGACCATGTAGGTCGCCACCGTCCACGGCGCTCCGCAGAAGCCGATCAGTGCGGTCTTGGGATCGAGCGCACCGCGCACGAGCCTGAGCGCTTCGAACACCGGTTTGAGCTTGCTGAAGTCGGCGTGCGCGGCGAGTGTCGCGACTTTTGCGGGATCATCCAGCGGCTCCAGCCGCGGACCCTCGCCAACCTCGAACCGCACGGAACGGCCGAGCGCATAGGGGATCACCAGGATGTCCGAGAAGATGATCGCCGCATCGAAGCCGAACCTGCGGATCGGCTGCAGCGTCACTTCGGCGGCAAGCTCCGGGTTGAAGCAGAGATCGAGGAAGCCGCCGGCCTTGGCTCGCACCTCGCGATATTCCGGCAGATAACGCCCGGCCTGCCGCATCATCCACATGGGCGGGGTAGCCTGGCGCTGGCCGGAGAGCACGTCGATGAAGGGCTTTGTCGCAGACTGGGGCACGGACGGTCCTATCAAGATTGAGGTTCCTGATACACTGCCGGAAGCCGGAGCGGAACAGTGGAACCAGCGCAAATGCACCGCGTTGACCTCCCAATCGAGGAGGACTCCATGGCTGAGACATTCAATCCCGCGCCGCACGACAAGCACGCTGATGATCTTGGCAAGGCGCTGGCCGCCGATCGCCATACCAGGCTTGAAGCCGGGCTGGAGGACAGTTTCCCTGCGTCCGATCCGGTCAGCGCTGCGCAGCCGACACCGTCGAAGGCCGATGCGGACGCCGACAGTCCCTCGCTCTGGGACAAGGTTAAGTCGATCTTCAGCTAAGGCCGACGTTCAGCGAGCGCCGGGGCGCTCGGTTTCCGATAGGGTCGCTAACGCATTGTTAGCGATCCAGCGACGCTCCAGTCCGTAGGAGTACGGGAAAACCCGCATAACGCTGCGAATGTCCTCAAGCGTTTCAGGGTTCAATAACAGAAGCGGTGGAAGTTCCGGCGATCGGAGATTTCTGCCGCATGACCGTCGCCTCACAAAGAGCCGGATGGAGCCGCCTGCCGTTGCGCGCGGCGGCGTTCGTCGTGCTCACTTGTGCGACCATCCTCGGCGTCAGCGGCTGGCGTGAATGGGCCGCGCGCGATGCCGTGCTCAAGGGCGCCGAGACCGAGATGGCGAATGTTGCGCGCTCGCTGACGCAGCATGCGGAGGACAGCCTCGACCTGCTGGATTCCGGCGTCGTCGGCGTCGTCAGCCGGCTGGAGATGGACGGCGCCGAACCCGCCACGATCGCCAAGCTCAGGAACCTCTTGGAGGCGCGCAAGAAGGCGATCGCGCGCATTCACAGCCTCGCCATTATCGACGACCAGGGCAACTGGCTGACCTCGCCGGGCACGATCGGCTCGACGCTCAGCGACGACGCTTTCTTCCGTCATCACCAGCTGTCCTCGAAACGGGAGCCTCATGTCGGCCATCCGGTGCGGAGCCAGCTCGATGGCGAATGGGTCGTCACCCTGTCGCGCCGCTTCAACAAGCAGGACGGCAGCTTCGGCGGCGTCGTGCTTGCGACCATCAGCGCGAACTATCTCGCGCATTTCTACGAGCAGTTCGAGCTCGGCCGCAACAGCTCCGTGGCGCTCGTGCATGGCGACGGCATGATCATCGCGCGCAATCCAAGCAACGACAGGTTCGTCGGCCGCAGCGTCGCCGACACCCCGCTATTCCGCGACGCGAGCCTGCAGCAGCCGGGCGGCGCATACCATTTCAGGTCGCCGCTGGACGGCGCCGAGCGCGTCAGCTTCTTCAAGCGCTCTGGCCGTTATCCGCTCGTCCTGCTTGCCATGGTCGACAAGGCCGAGCTGCTGGCGCCCTGGCGAGCCGCGGCGATCTCTCGCATGCTCTACGTGCTCGCGCTGGTCGTGCTGATCGCGGTCATCGGCGCGGTGCTGGTGCGGCAGTTGCAGCGGGGCCAGCGCATGGCCGCGGCCCTGGTCGAGAAAGAGGCGCATTTCCGCCTGCTCGCGGAAGGCTCCAGCGACATGGTGACCCGCATCGGGCTCGACGAGCGGCTGCGCTATGTCTCGCCCTCGTCGGTTCGCGTCGTCGGCTGGCGGCCCAATCAGCTGATCGGAACGCCGGCGCTCGCCGGCATCCATGCGGATGATCGGCCGCAGGTCCAGGCGCTCGTCGATGCCATGAAGCGTGGCGAAAAGGACGAGGCGCGCGTCACCTATCGCAACGCGCACCGGCAAAACTCGGAAGTCTGGCTCGAATCGACCATGCGGGTGACGCGCAAGGAAAACGGCAGCGTCGACGGGGTGGTCGCGATCTCGCGCGACATCACCGAGCAGAAGAAGCTGGAGACCAGGCTCGAGACGCTCGCGATCGAGGACAGCCTCACCGGGCTCGCCAACCGCCGCCGCGTCGACGAACGGTTGAAGGAGGAATGGGCGCGCGCCTATCGCGACCGCTCCAGCCTCGCTTTGCTGATGATCGACGTCGATCACTTCAAGGCCTACAACGACGAATACGGCCACCCCGCAGGCGATGCCTGTCTGCGCGTGGTGGCGAAGGTCATCGCGGCCGAGATGCAGCGCGCCGGAGATCTGGCTGCGCGCTACGGCGGTGAGGAATTCGCCATGCTGCTGCCGAACACCGATGCCGCCGGCTGCGCGCGGATCGGCGAGCGGATCCGCCGGGCGATCCGCGAGGCGGGCCTCGTCCACAGCACCAATCACGCGTCGGGCTGCGTCACCGCTTCGCTCGGCGGCGCGGCCTGCCGGCCCGCGCTGGAACGCACCGCCGGCGTGGGCTCGCTCGTCGAGGCAGCCGATCAGGCGCTCTATGCGGCGAAGCAGGGTGGGCGCGACCGCCTGATGATGTCGGTCGAGGTGGCGAGCCTGCTGCCGAAAGCGTCAGGGCTGTAGCTCATCATCCTCAATAATGYGGCGGGGGCTCGTTGGCGGGGCCCGGCGCATTCGTCTCGGCTTCCTGAAGTCGCTCGCCGAGCTCTGCGATCTTCCGCGTCAGCGCGTCGATCTGCTTCCACTGCGCGGTGATCGTCTGGTTGAGTGTCTCGATCGTATCGTCCTGATAGGCGATGCGCGTCTCCAGCGTGTCGATGCGTTCGCCCAGCGTCTTGATGTCACTCGTCACGGTCGTGCCCCAATTCCTGTTCGCGTAGGCCCCGTTCGCGCAAGCCATGACCGAGTGCGACGCGCTCGTCGAATACAAAACATTCGCCGCGCCAGCGGCTCTGCGCCTCCGGCACCTCTTCGAGATATTTGAGGATACCGCCCTTGAGGTGATAGACCTCGGCAAAGCCGCGCGCGAGCAGATGCGCGCTCGCCTTCTCGCAGCGGATGCCGCCGGTGCAGAACATCGCGATCCTGCGGTGCTTTGCCGGATCGAGCTGCTCGGCGGCAAAATCCTTGAACTGGCCAAAGCTCTTGATCTCGGGATCGACCGCACCCTCGAACGTGCCCATCGCCACCTCGAAGGCATTGCGGGTGTCGAGCACCAGCGTGTCGGGTGCTGCGATCAGCGCGTTCCATTCGGCGGCCTCGACGTACGTGCCGACCTGGCGCGTTGGATCGGCGGCCTCGTCGCCGAGCGTGACGATCTCCTTCTTCAGCCGCACCTTGAGCCGGCCGAACGGCATCGCCTCGGCGGTCGAGAATTTCAGCTCGAGATTGTTCAGCCGGCCGCCGAACAGGGCGCCGTGCGCGAGCTCGTGGACGAAGGCGTCGATCGCCTCGGGCGCACCCGCAATCGTGCCGTTGATACCTTCCTGGGCGAGCAGCACGCTGCCCTTGAGCGCGAGGCCCGCGCAGAACGCGCGCAACGGCTCGCGTAGCTCGCGGTAATCGGGCAGGGCGGCGAATTGGTAAAAGGCGGCGACCTTGTGGATCATGGCGGCTCGTTTAGCAGGCGGCCGCCGCCCAGAAAACCCGCATGGCCCCGGACGGCAAAAGGTCTATACGCCCAGCGGATGGCAGCTATTTCGCTGGTATGCCAGCATTGCCCCGGCGGGCTGGAATGTGTCATGTAGGCCCGGTTTTTCCGAGACGGCGCGCCCTCCGCGTCGACCGCCCAAGAGAGCCCCCCAAGAGAGCCCTGAGAGAGCAAAACTTCGATGAGAAACTTCCATTTCCCCGGCAGGTCCACGGTCCACGCCACCAACGCGATGGTCGCGACCTCGCATCCGCAGGCCTCCCTGGCCGCGATCGAGGTGCTGCGCGAGGGCGGTACGGCGGTGGACGCGGCGGTGGCGGGTTCGGCGCTGCTCGGCGTGATCGAGCCGCAATCGACCGGCATCGGCGGCGACTGCTTTGCGCTGATCCAGCCGCGCGGCGAGGGCAAGATCATCGCCTATAACGGCTCCGGCCGGGCCCCGAAGGCGGCGAACGCCGACTGGTATCTCGAGCGCAAGATCAATTCCGTGCCGCTGACCTCGGCGCATGCGGTCTCGATCCCCGGCGTGATCGACGCCTTCGCGACCGTGCTGCGCGATCACGGCAAGTTCGGCTTCGACCGCCTGCTCCAGCCCGCGATCAAGGCGGCGGAAGAGGGTTACGTCGTCGCCCCGCGCATCGCCTTCGACTGGAAGAACCAGTTCGAGAAGCTGAAGGGTGGCACCAACACGGTGCGTTACCTGTTGCCGGGTGGCAAGCCGCCGGTCGCCGGCGACATCATCCGCCAGGCCGAACTCGGCAAGACGCTGCGCGCGATCGCCAAGGACGGCCGCGACGCCTTCTACAAGGGCGCGATCGCGGAGGATATGGTCGAGACCCTGCGCGGGATCGGCGGCCTGCACACGCTCGACGATTTCGCCGCCCACACCACCGAGACGACGACGCCGATCGGCACCAACTACAAGGGTTACGACGTCTGGCAGTGCCCGCCGAACGGCCCGGGCGTCACCGCGCTCTTGATGCTCAACATCCTGTCGCGGTTCGACCTGACCAAGTACGCGCCGCTCAGCATCGAGCGCTTCCATCTCGAAGCCGAAGCCGCGCGCATCGCCTACATGAACCGCGAGATGCATGTCGCCGACCCTGAGCATATGAAGATCGACGTCGCCGAAATGCTCGCGAAGGGCTTTGCCGACGAGTACATCAGCAAGATCCGCATGGACGGCATGCTCGACCTGCCGAACGTCGCGCCGCCGATGAATCCCTCGACCATCTACATCACGGTCGTGGACAAGGACCGCAACGTCTGCTCGTTCATCAATTCGATCGCGCATTCCTTCGGCTCGGCGATCGTCTCGAACAAGACCGGCGTGCTGTTCCAGAACCGCGCCGGTGGGTTCCGCATCCAGCCCGGCCATCCCAATTGCATCGCCGGCGGCAAGCGTCCGCTTCACACGATCATGCCGAGCCTGCTCACCAAGGGCGGCCGCTCCGTGATGCCGTTCGCGGTGATGGGCGGACAATATCAGCCGGTCGGCCAGACTCACGTGGTGACCAACATCCTCGACTATGGCTGCGACGTGCAGGAGGCGATCGACATGCCGCGCGGTCTGCACTACGAGGGCCAGTACCAGCTGGAGGACAGCGTGCCTGCCGATATCGTCGAAGGCCTGAAGAAGCTCGGCCACAAGACCACCAGCGTGGTCGGCCCGCTCGGCGGCGCGCAGGCGATCTGGATCGACTGGGACAAGGGCACGCTCACCGGCGGTTCCGATCCGCGCAAGGACGGCTGCGCACTGGGCTATTAAGGGCCGAGGGCTGGAAACGATTGCTTCGTTGCGCTAGACACCTTCCGCCTCAAACGGAAGGTCTCTTATGCAGCGTTTCCAGCGCGCACTCTTCGCCATCATGTCGGCACTTGCGATCACCGTGATCGGCAGCGTGTCGACATTCGTTTCCACCACGGCCTCGGCCCAGACCGCAGGAAAACCCATGACCACAGCTTCAGGCTTGCAGACCATTGATAACGTTGTCGGCACCGGTGCCTCGCCGAAACCCGGCCAGATCTGCGTGATGCATTACACCGGCTGGCTCTACGAGAACGGCCAGAAGGGCAAGAAATTCGACTCGTCGGTCGACCGCAACGAGCCGTTCGAGTTTCCGATCGGCAAGGGCCGTGTCATCGCCGGCTGGGACGAGGGCGTTGCCACGATGAAGGTCGGCGGCAAGCGCACGCTGATCATCCCGCCGCAGCTCGGCTATGGCGCGCGCGGCGCCGGCGGCGTGATCCCGCCGAACGCGACTTTGATGTTCGACGTGGAATTGCTCGCGGTGAAGTGAACCTACGTCGTCATGCCCGGGCTTGTCCCGGGCATCCACGTTCTTTCCTTCGTGCAGCCAAGACGTGGATGGCCGGGACAAGCCCGGCCATGACGGATAGAGATCAGCGCAAAACAAAAAGACCGGCCTCGCGGCCGGTCTCTTCGCTTTCAGATTGACGCGCGTCACTCCGCCGCGCGCTTTGCCGCAGCCGCGGCGCGATCGATTGCTTCCTTCGCGGCGTCCTTGGCGTCGCCCATGGCCTGCTGGCCCTTGCCCTTCACTTCCTGGACCACGCCTTCGCCCTTCAGGCGATCGGAACCGGTGGCTTCACCGATGCCCTGCTTGGCCTTGCCGATGGCCTCGTTGGCGGTGCCCTTGATCTTGTCGCTCGTGCTACCCATGAAACTCTCCTTCCAGTTGGCTCGCGAAAACAACGCCTGCCGACTACGAGAGTTCCGATTTTGGGTATGGCTTGATAGGCCCGCTTTGGTTAGCTTGCCGCGCACGGAACCAACAGAAAGCAAGTCCCATGACCGGCCATGACCACACGCATTCCCACCATGACCACGATCATGACGATCGCTGGAAACATGACGGTGTGCGCGTCATTCCCGGCAATCAGCTCGATACCAATGTGCCGTCGACGGCCGGCATGGACCGCGCGGCCGCGATCAATTTCGCGCGCGTCGGCGCGCAGAAATTGTGGGCGGGCACGGTCAGCATCAAGCCGGACGCCAAGACCGGTGCGCATCACCACGGCCATCTCGAAAGCGTCATCTACGTGGTGAAGGGCAAGGCGCGGATGCGCTGGGGCGAGAGCCTGCAATTCACCGCGGAGGCCGGCCCCGGCGATTTCATTTTCGTCCCGCCTTACGTGCCGCATCAGGAGATCAACGCCAGCCGGGACGAGGTGCTGGAATGCGTGCTGGTGCGCAGCGACGGCGAGGCGGTCGCGATCAACCTCGACATCGAGCCGGTCGAGAAGCCCGAGACCGTGCTGTGGATCGACCCCGTGCACCGGGATCCCAACGAGAAGAAGTAAGGGCCTGAAAGCCTGCTGGTTCTGTGCGACAGAACCACGCAGGCACGGCCTTCAAAAAATATTCGGAAGCCGTGTCGGATGGCCGTCGGGCCATCCGTCCTTGGGCAGAACCCCGCCCAAGGAGCCTCCGATGCCCAAAATGATCTTCGTCAATCTGCCGGTGACCGACCTCAAGCGCGCGACGGCCTTTTACGAGGCGGTCGGTGCGGTCAGGAACCCGCAATTCAGCGACGAGACGGCGAGCTGCATGGTCTTCTCCGAGACCATCTTCGCCATGCTCCTGACCCACGACAAATTCCGCAAGTTCACGCCGAAGCCGATCGCGGATGCCAAGACCTCCAACCAGGTGCTGCTCTGCCTCTCGGCCGACAGCCGCGTCGAGGTCGATGACGTCGTCGGCAAGGCCGAGGCCGCGGGCGGTGTGGCCGATCCCAGCCCGAAGGACGAATACAGCTTCATGTACGGCCGCAGCTTCGAGGATCCGGATGGTCATATGTGGGGCGTGAACTGGATGGACATGGCGGCCTTCGCCGCGCAGTCCGACATGGCGAACGCCTGACCGAAGCCAACGAATATCGACCATCCCAAGAGGAGCATTCACGATGTCCAAGCTCGTGCCCTGCATGTGGTTCAACGGCGATGCCGAGGAAGCCGCGAAGTTCTACGTGTCGCTCGTTCCGAACTCGGAAATCACGCACGTCCAGCGCAACGTTTCGGACGGCCCGTCCGGCAAGACAGGCTCGGTGCTCGTCGTCGAGTTCACGGTGGCCGGGCAGCCCCTGGTCGCGCTCAACGGCGGCATGAAGGTGGAATATACCCACGCAATCTCGCTGATGATCCATTGCGACGATCAAGCTCAGGTCGACAGCGTCTGGAGCGCGTTCCTTGCTCATGGCGGCAAGGAGCAGCAGTGCGGCTGGATCAGCGATCGCTGGGGCGTATCCTGGCAGGTGGTGCCGAAGGTGATGTTCGAATTCCTGTCGAGCCCAGACAAGGCTGCGGCTGCGCGCGCGATGCAAGCCATGATGAAGATGGTCAAGCTCGATGTGGAAGTGCTGCGTCGCGCGTTCGAGGGCAAGTCGGCAGCGTGACGTCAACACAGGTGCTGTAGGGTGGGCAAAGGCGCAAAGCGCCGTGCCCACCATTCATCGACGATTGAGAGAGTTGGTGGGCACGCTCCGCTTTGCCCACCCTACGAAACCTTGCCTAGAGGCCTCAGTAATTAATCCGCAGCCCCACGCCGCCATGGATGGTGTTCCCCACCGGCTGCGGGCCCAGCGTGCCGTTGGCGAACAGGTCGACGATCCAGCCCTTCTGCACGCGGAAGCCGAGGCGGCCGCCATATTCGAACCAGCCCTGGTTGCCCATGGTCGGCACCACCAGGCCGTCGCCGGTCACGGTGGCGACGATGCCGCCATGGCTGGCGAAGGACTGCACCCAGCCGCCATTGATGTTGGTCTCGATGTTGCTGCCGAAGAGGTGCGTCCACTGGCCGCCGATCTTGACCAGGCTGGTGCGGTCGGTGCCGGTCGCAATGGAGGCGTCGAACGGATTGAACGCCACGGCGCTGTCCGAATAGCCGGAGACGCGCTGCCAGAGCTGCCAGACTTCGATCGAGGCCGCGAATTCGTCGCGCGGGGACACGCGGCTCATCCAGCCGGCACGGCCATAGACGGCGTAATTCGACGCGTTGGTCGAGCCCGTGACGCTCACCGGCCCGAGGCTGGTGTTGTAGTTGCGGGTGTAGCGCGCCTTCTCCCACGGCGTCAGGATGGTGCCGACGTCGAAGAACGGGCGCGACGAGCCCCAGTCGGTGAAGTCATAGCGCAGAGCGAACGCTCCGATCGGCGCGCTGGTGATATTGTAGCCGCCCTCGCTGTATTGCGTGTAGGCGATGCCGGCGAGCAGAGACAGGTTGTTGGTCAGCTCCTTGCGGCCGTGAATGCCGGCCGAGAACGAGCCGGCGGAGCCGAATGCGCTGATGCAGTCGCTGCAATTGACCTGCTCGTTGACGCCGAGCAGCACCGTGCCGAGCACCCGGTTGGTGATCATCTGGTTGAAGCGCTGGTTGGCGAGGCCGCCGATCGAATTGCCGCTGGAGTCCGCGCCGGTCGGGCCCGAAGGTGGAGGCGGTGGATACGGGCTCGGCGAGGACGACGGATAGGGGCTCGGCGAAGGCGAGGGGGTCGGTGTGGGTGTCGGCGACGGCGACGGCGACGGTGAATAGGTCGGTGACGGTGAGGGCGTCGGCCCACCGCATCCGGACTCGCAAGTCGCCTGCGCTGCCGCCGGTCGCGCATTGAACGCGAAGAACGCAAACGCAGCGGTTGCGGTCAGCGCGGCGGCGAGGACGAGGCGTCTGACGTCGAGTTTCGCCATCATCACCGCCCGCACAGCATGCCGTCGTCGTGGACGGCAGGCGTGATGGTCGGCGAGGCGTCCGCATACTGGTTGACCGAGCACAGCCCGGCGCTTGCGGCGCAATTGGCGGCAAAGGTCCAGGGCGGCGTGTTGGTCTTGGTGATGCTGACCTTGCCGCCGGCCGAGGTGATGATTGCAGTGTCGCCGGGCTGGGTGAGCTGCACGCACTGGGAGTTCGTCGTGCAGACGCTGGCGGCTCCGTCCTGGAGCACGACGACGGAGCGGCCGCGCTGGGAGAGGATGTCGAGCGTGGTGCCGCGCACGCCGATGGTCGCGAGCGGGGTGGTGATCTTGTAAGCGGTCTTCTCCGAATGGCCGGTGACGAAACGGAATGCGCCTGTGGTCATGCGGATCGCGACGTCGCGATAGCTGTGCTCGTCGTTGAAGACGGTGCGGTCGAGCTTCAGCGTGGCGCTCGGGCCAAGCGAGAGGTTGGTGCTGTCGGCCATGACGAAGCGCGCGGCGCTGTCGGCGCCGGTGCGCACGGTCTCGTCGCGCAGCATGCTGTCGCCGACACTGATCGGCGTCGTGGTCGTGGCCACGCGCACCACGTCGTTCTGGATCACGACGGCTTCGCCGACGCGCGTCTGCGCCTGCGCGCAGTGCGCCGCGCACAACGCGGCCGACAACAGAGTGGGGAAAAGCCAGAAACGCAAATTCATTTCGCAACCGATCGATATGTCCCTGATCGTACCGGATCGTGCGCGCTTCTGATGTGGCGAAATTATCACAAGCGGTGCTGGACGTGCGTTATGCTTAGTGACAGTTGCGGCAGAATGCGTTCAATGAAAAGTGCCGTCTTTGTTTTTCTCCGCGGTGAAGCAGATTTGCCACGCAAAATAGCCCCACAGCAGCCGTTCGAATTGCCCGCGGTTCCGAAGGTGTCGCAGAGCGCAGTGATCGCTGTCGCGATTTTCCTGGTCGCGCATCTCGCGCTGCTGATCGGCCTGACGGCGCCGGAGAAGTTCGTCTTCGACGAGGTGCATTACGTGCCGGCGGCACGGCAGATGCTGGCACCCACGATGTCGCAACCGATGCTCAATCCGATGCATCCGCCGCTGGCCAAGGAGCTGATCGCGGCATCGATCGCCGCCTTCGGCGACAATGCGCTGGGCTGGCGCTATCCGTCGACCTTGTTCGGCGCGCTGGCGATCGTCGCGATCTATCTGTGCGGGCTCGCGCTGTTCTCCGCGCAAGGGCCCGCGATCGCCGCCGCGGCGATCGCGGGCTTCAACCAGATGCTTTACGTGCAGGCGCGCATCGCCATGCTCGACATTTACGCGCTCGGGTTCGGCCTGCTCGCGATTGCCGCCTTCATGCACGGCTTTCGAAGAGAGCGCCCGCATGCGTTGTTCGCGCTCGCGGGCGCCTTGTTTGGCCTCGCGGCGGCTTGCAAATGGAGCGGCCTGTTTCCGCTCGGCATCTGCATCGTGATGGTTGCGGTGATCCGGCTGATGCAGGGCTGGCGCACGCTGTTCGCCGGCGCGACGCCGAGCGACTGGTATCGGCCCGATCTCTGGCCCGATCTTCGCGTGCAGCATGTCGCGCTCTGTTTTGCCGTGCTGCCGGCGCTGACATATCTTGCCGCTTTCGTGCCGCTCTACGGAGCGTCGTTGCCGGATCTGATCGAGGCGCAGCGCCGGATATTCGCCGACAACACTACGACCGCGATCGCCGGCCATACCTATATGAGCGCGTGGCCATCCTGGCCGCTGCTCGCGCGCCCGGTGTGGTTCCTGTTCGACAAGACCTCGGAGAACAATGTCTCCGCGATCGTCTTCCTCGGCAATCCGCTGGTCGCGTGGCCGGCGCTGCTCGCGCTCGCCGTCGTGCTGCGCGACTTTATCGTCGCGCGGCGCTGGGACGCGTTCCTGATCGCGGCGTTCTATTTCGGCTCGTGGCTCGCCTGGGCTTTGCTGCCGCGCACGCTCGGCTTCCTCTACTATTATCTGCCGGCCGCAACGGTGGCGTCGCTTGCGCTGGTCTATGTGCTGCGACGAGAGGGGCTGCCGCGCTGGCTGCTGTGGGCCTATGTCGGGGTCGCGGCGATCGGCTTTGCGGTGATGCTGCCGATCTCGGCGGCCTTCATCGGCACGTCCATGCAGACGTTCAACCGGTTGATGCTGTTCCAGAGCTGGATATGAAAGCGCCGCCTGTCACGATCGTGGCAGGCGGCGTGTTTCACGCGGCGATGACTTGAATTTCACTTGGACAATTTTACTTGGACGCCGTCGTCTTGGCTTCCATGTTCACGACCTGGACGCGGCGGTTGATCGGGTCGGCGCCGTTGGCGGTGTCCTTCAGCTTGGTCTTGCCATAGCCGACGGTGACGAGATCTGTGCCGTTGAGACCATAGTTCTGCACCAGGTACTTCTTGATGGTGTCGGCGCGCCGTTCGGAGAGCCCTTGATTGTACTCCTCGCCGCCGATCGCATCGGTGTGGCCGGCGACCACGAAGGTCGAGCCCTTCAGCGACGGATCGGACAGCGCCTTGCCGAGCGCCTGCACCGACGGCACCGACGTCTTGGCGATGTCGGCCGAGTTGTAGTCGAACTGGATCTCCAGATCGATCTTCGGCTTGGTCGCGGCGAGCTCGGCGATCTGCTCGCGCTCGCCCGTCGAGAGCGACCGGGTCGAGCGGTTGCGCACCGTGTTCAGGAACGTCGATTCCTTGGCCTGCACCGCCGGATCGGCCTGCGGACCGACGGACAGGCCGCGGGTCGCCGGCTTGGGCTTCAGCGCATCCAGAATCTGGTTGGCGGAGACGTTATCGCCGGCGAAAGCCAGGCCCGCCGTCATCGACAGCGCGGCCGTGAGGGTAATCGCCTTCAGTCCAAAAAACTTATCAAAACGGGTCATTGTCGAATCCTCGCTGTTACGCCTGATGGCGATTTGATGTTGCGAGCGTAGGGAAGGTTCAACAGCCTCGATGTGATGCGGGTCACATTCCAGACGACCGAAATGACCCGTGCATCCTCGCGCCGGCGCCGATCGGAATCCATGGCATGTCGGGCCAGCGGCGGTGCCCTGCCACCGGGAAGAAGCGCCGTCTCATTCGGCATCGACAGCTGAACCGGCTGGACTCGCAGCCCGCGCAGGTACAATCTTTTGGCCATTGTTCGTCACCAGCCGTATTGCCCGCTGCGTCAGCAGCCCAAAAAGCGACCGTCGCAGCGACTCTCAGCTCGGTTCGAGCAGCAGAAATCCCCGAGTGATCCAGATCACAGTGCGTCGTTGTGAATTGGATCAGATTGCTCTCATCGGAAGGTCGAACCGAGAGCAGCGAGGAAGTTTGGATCAGGGGAGAATGATCATGCGCTTCTTGATCGCAGCAATTTCAATCGCAGTATTTCTCGTCAGCGGCAACGCGGCCTTCGCGGACAAGCGCGTCGCCTTCGTGGTCGGCAACGCCGCCTACAAGAACGTCCCGCAGCTTCCCAACCCCGCGATCGACTCCAAGGCGATGGCCAGGGTGCTGCGCAATGTCGGCTTCGACGTCGTCGAGGGCGCCAACCTCACCCGCGATGCCATGACCGCGAAGCTGCTGGAGTTCGGCAAGAAGAGCGAAGGCGCCGACGTCGCGGTGTTCTTCTATGCCGGCCACGGGATTGCCGTGAACGGCGTCAACTACCTGTTGCCGGTCGACGCCGACCTGAAATCCGAGATGGACGTCAAGCTGGGCGCGGCGATCAATGTCGACCTCACGCTCGATCAGACCATGTCGGACGCGAAGGTGAAGCTCGTGTTCCTGGACGCCTGCCGCGACAATCCGTTCGCGGCAAAGATCCGCTCGGCCAAGGCCACCCGCTCCGTCAACGTCCAGACCGGTCTTGCCGAGATGAAGTCGGGCGAGGGCACGCTGATTGCCTTTGCCACCGGCCCCGGCCAGACCGCGCTCGACGGCGAGGCCGGCACCAACAGCCCGTTCACCCGCGCGCTCGTCGCCAACATTGCCCAGCCCGGGATCGAGATCCAGCAGGCGATGACCAAGGTCCGTGCCCAGGTCAGTGACGAGACCAGCAAGGGGCAATTGCCCTGGGGGCACACCAACCTCACGGGCAACGTCTATCTCAATCCGGTTGGTGTGCCGGCCGCGGCCACGACCGATCCGTCGAACGCACCGGTGTCGGCCGCGAGCAAGCAAGGCTCCGACGTCGAGCTCGAGTTCTGGCGCTCGATCAGGGACTCCAACAAGGTCGAGGAACTCAACGCCTATCTCACCAGCTATCCCAACGGCACGTTCAAATCGATCGCACTCGCCCGCATCGCGGCGTTGCAGGATGGTCCATCCATCACCACCCGCAATCTCTCGGCCGGGATCGATCCCGCGACCTTTACGGAAGAAGCCAACCAGGTGTCTGAAGACCAGATCGGTCTGGACAAGAACCAGCGCCGCGACGTGCAGCGCCGCCTCACCGGGCTCGGCTTCGACGTCAAGGCGACGGGCAAGTTCGACGATGAGACCCGTTCCGTGATGAGGCGGTGGCAGGCTGCCCGTGGCTATCCTGCGACTGGTTATCTCAACAAGCTCCAGCACAAGGCCCTGCTGTCGGAGATTGTCTCGACCCGCGCGGCCTCCTCCGAGCAGGCAGACGACGAGCCCGCGCGTCGCCGGTCCTCCGGCGGTGGCGGCCGGCGCCATTACGGCGGTGGCGGTGCCGGTCCGCCAGGCGGCCCCGGCGGTCTGTTCGGCGGTATGATGGGCGGGTTGTTCGGCCGCCGCTGAGCCGGCAGGCAAGCAACAGGCGGCCCGGTTCGGGCCGCCAATTTGTTCCGGAAACCCTTGCTCACCGATCGTCGCAAAGCCGTCGCGTGATGGCCCGCGTGCGAACAAGAATTCGGCCAGTTGGGCGCCTAGCAGGACTCCGCGTCCAACAACCGCCGAGGAAGGGAGCCGAGTTCAGTCCAGTGCCCAGGCCGAGTGATTACCAGTTCTATCGTGGCGGGCCGCAGGATCGGACAGTCTTTCTGAGCTCAATGCCCATCTATGTCGGTGCGGCGATGATCGCGGTGGCGATCCTGCTGTCCACGCTGATCACCGGGCTGAGCAGCCGTTATGTCGGCCTCGACGGTCCGAACGACGAGAACATGTGGCTGGTCGACCGCCTCACCGGCAGCGTCTATCGCTGCCAGGCGGAGGGGCGTGGCAAAGCGTCCTGCGAGCCCGATGTCGCCACAGGCAGCGTCGGTGACCGGCCCAAGGTGCAAAAGAACGGCAATTGAGGCCTTGCACCCTCGCAGCGCAGCCATGGCCAACACCGATATCAGCAACGGCAAGATGAAGAGCGCTTGCACGCATTACATGAAGGCGCAGAAGGCCATGTCGATGAAGTGAGGCGCGCACGGTTCGGCCGCGCTGTCAGCAGTTGGCAGCGCGGCTTTTTCTTGAGAAAGCTTCTTTGGCGTCTCTCTTTTTCCTGGCGCGAATCCGGCTACATTGCCTCCTGCAATGTCACGCGCGCCCAAACCCTTTCCGATCCCCACGACACAGGCCCGGCAGATCTGGCTGCATGCCCAGCGGCTGGACGAGCGCGCGCCGTTCGGGGAGGGGGCGCGCGCGGTGGCGGATGCGATCGACCATCTCGGTTATGTGCAGATCGACACCATCAACGTCATCGAGCGCAGCCACCACCACATCCTGTTCAGCCGCATTCCGTCCTACCGGCGTGCCGATCTGCGCCAGGCCCAGAGCGTCGACAGGAGCGTGTTCGAATACTGGACCCATGCGCTGTCCTACGTGCCAGCGAACGATTTTCGCTTCTTCCTGCCGGCGATGCGCGAGCACCGGCGCGAGGGGCACAAATGGTACGCCTCGGTCAAGCCGGCCGATACGCGCAAGGTGATGCGGCYCCTGCGCGCCGGTCCGCTGACGATCCGCGACATCGAGGACGACGTGCTCACCGAGAAGGAGCATCTCTGGCAGAGCCGAAAACCCTCGAAGCGGGCTTTGCAGCTCGCCTTCTACACCGGCGTCGCGACCGTCAGCGCGCGCCAGGGTATGCTCAAGACCTACGAGCTGATGACGCGGCACTTCGGCTGGGACAAGCTGCCGAGGCCGGCGTCAGCGAGAGACATCACGGCCTATCTGCTCGACCGCGCGCTGCGGTCGCAGGGCGTGGTCAGCCTGGATTCGATCTGCCACCTCGATGCGCCGAGCAAGAAGGCGATCGCTCAGCTGGTCGCCTCGCGCGTGCGCCGCGGCGAGCTCGTGCCCGTTGCGATCGAGGGCGCCGGCAAGCAGGAGCATTGGGCCGCGCCCGCGGCGCTGGAGCCGGGTGAGGGCGCCGCGCCCGATCTCGTTCACATCCTCTCGCCGTTCGATCCCCTGATCATCCAGCGCAAGCGCACCAATCTGTTCTTCGGCTACAACCATCTGTTCGAAGCCTATGTGCCGAAGGCCAAGCGCAAGCTTGGCTATTTCGCGTTGCCCGTGCTGGTGGGCGACGAGATCGTCGCGGCGCTTGACCTCAAGACCGATAGGCAGGTGAAGAAGCTGTTGATGCAGAAATGGACCTGGGTCGGGCAGGGGAAGAAGACGGCGGGGCGCAAGGAGCTGAAGCGCGTGATCGAGGAGGAGCTCGATCGCTTTGAGCGGTTTCAATTGGCGGAGTGAAGCGCGCTCGCCACGGCTTCGGTCTCGTAGGGTGGGCAAAGCGACTTGTCCGCCGTAGCTCGAAGAGCGAAGGCGGAAGCGTGCCCACCATCGTGGTCCGCGAAGGAGAATGGTGGGCACGGCGCTAACGCGCCTTTGCCCACCCTACAAGACCATCGACCCAAACGCCAAACGCAATCCCCACCCCATACGCCACCAGATTCCACAGCGAGAAGATCCGTCCTAACAGCAGCGCGCCCGCGGTGGTGAGCCGAAACGCATCGAGCCAGGGCGCATGCACCAGCCGGGAGAACTCGACGACGATCGCGATCGCCACGGCGATGGCTGCAAGTCGGCTCCGTGACATCCCCGGCAGCAACACCCCGACCAGCAGAAACACCATCGTCGCCCATAGCAGCGAGCCGCCATACTTCACCACGAAGGCGGGAAGCCCGAGCGGAAAGCCGTACCAACGCAACGACAGCCCGCAGGCGATGACCGCAAGAGCAAGGCCGGCGCGGATCAGTGATGTCTGTAGCGGCGCAACAGGTTTATCCGGTTGCGCCCCGTGCATTGCTCGCTCCATTGACTCTTTGCCCGCGATGCTCAAAACCGCAACCAGCCCATAAGAGCAACAACCCCGGGGGGAAAGCCATGAGCCAGACCACGACCTATGCCGGTTCCGCCGGCTCAGCCAAGTCGGAAATCGAGACCTCGACGATCCGCGCCATCTCCTGGCGCCTGATTCCGTTCCTGGTGCTGGCCTACTTCTTCTCCTATCTCGACCGCGTCAATCTCGGCTTCGCCGCGCTGACCATGAACGCGGAGCTGAAGTTCACGCCGCTGATCTTCTCCTGGGGCGCGGGCATCTTCTTCATCGGCTATTTCATTTTCGAGGTGCCGAGCAATCTGGCGCTGGAGAAGTTCGGCGCGAGCCGCTGGATCGCCCGCATCATGGTGACCTGGGGCATCATCTCGGCGCTGATGGCGCTGGTCAGCGGGGTGACGAGCTTCTACGTGCTGCGCTTCCTGCTCGGCGTCGCCGAGGCCGGCTTCTTCCCCGGCATCATCCTCTATCTCACCTATTGGTACCGGGCCGAGTATCGCGCCCGCTTCCTCGCGGCCTTCGCCATCGCTGTCCCGGTCTCCACCGTGATCGGTGCGCCGGTCTCGGGCCTGCTGCTCGGGCTCGACGGTGCGATGGGGTTGAAGGGCTGGCAGTGGTTGTTCATCATCGAAGGCATCCCCTCGGTGTTGCTGGGCATCGTCACCTGGTTCTATCTCACCGACAGGCCGGAGAAGGCGGACTGGCTCTCGGCCGATCAGAAGGCCTGGCTCAAGTCCAGGCTCGATTCGGAAATCGCGGCCAAGCAGACGGTGAAGCATCTGTCGCTCGGCGAGGCGCTGTCGTCGCCGAAGGTGATCATGCTGAGCCTCGTCTATTTCGGCTTCGTCGGCGCGCTCTATGGCATGCAGTTCTGGCTGCCGCAGATCGTCAAGGCGTTCGGCCTCACCAACGCCCAGACCGGCTTTGTCACCGCGATCCCGTATCTGTTCGGCACCATCGCCATGATCCTGTGGGCGCGGCATTATCCTGTGGGCGCGGCATTCCGATGCGACGCGCGAGCGCGTGATGCATGTCGGCGCGCCGCTGCTGCTCACCGCCGTCGCGCTTGCCGTCTCCTCCTATCTCACCGATCCCACCATGACGATGGTGGTGCTCACTGTGGCGGCGATCGGCGTGTTCTGCTGCTTCGGCGTGTTCTGGACCCTGCCGACCGCCTGGCTCTCCGGCACGGCGGCGGCCGGCGCCATCGCGCTGATCAACTCGATCGGCAATCTCGCCGGCTTCGGCGGGCCGTACCTGATCGGCTGGGTCAAGGAAGCCACCGGCCAGACCTCGACCGGCTTGCTGGTGCTGGCGGTCCTGCCCCTGATCGCCGGCATTTTGGTTTTTGTCGGTGGCCACGAGAGCAAGCACGAGTTCGCCGGGCAGGGGCGGTAGAGCAGCACTCACCGCTGCGTAGCCCGGATGGAGCGAAGCGAAATCCGGGGCGCTCCGAGCTACAGCCTGCAGGCCCCGGATTGCGCTCCGCTCCATCCGGGCTACGGGCTCTCGTAGGGTGGGCAAAGGCGCGATTCGCGCCGTGCCCACCATTTTCCTGATTCCGGCAGGCATCGTGGGCACGCTCCGCTTTGCCCACCCTACGATCGCACCCTCCCGGCAACCGCCATCCAAATCCTTACCACCCCTTAACGATCACGCTTTCCTGATGACTGACGATTATTGACTTTTATCAGTGATTAGTCGACATTCCTCTCATTGCAGTCGCGGGAGTGTCCTCCGATGTTCGTTCGGTCAGTTTTGTCCAGCTATTCCAAGCTCTTGGCGGGTGTGTCGCTGGCCCTCATGGCCGCTGCGCTGGCCGGGTGCAATGACACCGTCGCTGAAAAGGCCGAGCCGCCGCGGCCGGTTCTGGTGGCAACAGCTCATTATGATGCCGAAACGCCCGAGCGCAGCTTCGTCGGCACCGTCAGGCCCCGGATCGAGAGCGATCTCGGTTTCCGGGTTGCCGGCAAGGTTGCCAAGCGCTTGGTCGAGGTCGGCCAGACCGTCGAAATCGGCCAGCCGCTCGCGACCCTCGATGAGGTCGATCTGAAGCTCCAGGCCGAGCAGTCCGTCGCCGAGCAGACCGCCGCGACCGGCGTGCTGGCCCAGGCCGCCGCTGCCGAGCAGCGCGCCAAGGATCTGAAGGCCAAGGGTTGGACTACGGATGCGGCGATGGATTCGAGCCGCGCCGCCGCCGACGAGGCCCGCGCGCGTCTGGACCGGGCCGTGCGCTCAGTCGAGCTGACCAAGAATTCTCTTTCCTACGCGACGCTCAACGCCGACGCCCGTGGCGTCGTCACCGCAACGCTGATCGAGCCCGGCCAGGTGGTTGCCGCAGGCCAGACTTCGATCCGTGTCGCCCGCTTTGCCGAGAAGGAAGCGGTCGTCGCGATCCCTGAGACGCTGGTCGGACGTGCCAAGTCGGGCGCCGCCAGCGTCACTCTTTGGTCGGAGCCGGACAAGAAATATGCGGCCAAGCTGCGCGAGATCGCGCCGACGGCCGATCCGTCGACGCGCACCTATCTTGCAAAGTTCTCGCTGCCCGAGGCCGACGACAAGGTTTCGCTCGGCATGACCGCGACGCTGACGCTGTCGGATGCCGCGACCGAGCGCGTCGCGCGGCTGCCGCTGTCGGCGCTGTTCAACGAAGGCGGCAAGCCCTCCTTCTATGTCGTCGACGACAATGGCGCCGTCACGCTCAAGCCGGTCGTGGTGAAGTCCTACGAGAGCAACGACGTCATCATCACCAGCGGTGTCGAAGAGGGCGCCAAGATCGTGGCGCTCGGCGTGCAGAAGCTCGATCCGAGCCAGCGGGTGCGGATCGTCTCGTCGCTGTCTTTCTAGAGTTTACGAGTCACGTCGTGTGAGGTGAGTTTCGGCCCAAGCGCAAATGCCGGGGCTGAAGCGGCGAAGCGATCCAGAACCTGCCCAGCCCCCTGGATTGCTTCGCTGCCTCGCGACGACGGTTTGAACAGAGTGGCTGTGGTTTTTTTGCAATTGGACCATCTTTGGAGAGTGCGATGAAGCGCTTCAACCTTTCGGCCTGGGCCGTCAGCCATCCGACGCTGGTCCTGTTCCTGATGATCATACTCGGCGTCGCCGGCTTCTTCTCCTATCAGAAGCTCGGGCGAGCCGAGGATCCGTTCTTCACGGTGAAGGTGGTCAACGTCTCCGTGATCTGGCCGGGCGCGACCGCGCAGGAGATGCAGACGCAGGTCGCCGATCCCATCGAGAAGAAGATCCAGGAGCTGCCTTACTTCGAGAAGGTGCAGACCTATTCCAAGCCGGCCTTCACCGCGCTCCAGGTGACCTTCCGCGATTCCACGCCGCCGAAGGACGTGCCGTATCTGTTTTATCTGCTGCGCAAGAAGCTCGCCGACGTGCAGGGCCAGTTGCCGTCGGGCATTCTGGGACCCGTCGTCAACGACGAGTTCTCCGACGTCGATTCCATCCTCTACATGATGACCGGCGACGGCGCCGACTATGCCCAGCTCAAGAAGGTCTCGGAAGGCTTCCGCCAGCGCCTGTTGAAGGTGCCGGGTGTGACCAAGGTCGACGTCTACGGCAACCAGGACGAGCGCATCTTCGTCGAATTCTCGCACGCCAAGCTCGCCACTCTCGGCATCACGCCGCAGGCGCTGTTCGATTCGCTCGCCAAGCAGAACAACGTGACTCCGGCCGGCACGGTCGAGACCTCGTCGCAGCGCGTGCCGCTGCGCGTCACCGGCGCGCTCGATGGCGCCAAGGCCGTCGCCGAGACGCCGGTCGAGAGCAACGGCCGCGTGTTCCGTTTAGGCGATATCGCCACCGTCACCCACGGCTATGTCGACCCGCCGAGCTTCATCGTGCGCCAGGAAGGCAAGGCCGCGATCGGCATCGGTGTCGTCACCGCCAAGGGCGCC
Source organism: Bradyrhizobium sp. 2TAF36 (assembly GCF_052114925.1). Taxonomy (NCBI): domain Bacteria; kingdom Pseudomonadati; phylum Pseudomonadota; class Alphaproteobacteria; order Hyphomicrobiales; family Nitrobacteraceae; genus Bradyrhizobium; species Bradyrhizobium sp. 2TAF36. The sequence continues at coordinate 45,593 of NZ_JBFRFR010000041.1, forward strand.
AACATCCTCGATCTCGGCAAGGAGGTCGAGAAGGCCACCGCCGAGTTCATGAAGGCGGTGCCGCAGGGCATCGACGTCAAGCTCATCGCCGACCAGCCCAAGGTGGTCGAGCACGCCGTCGGCGAGTTCGTGCACTCCTTCATGGAAGCCCTCGTCATCGTGCTGTTCGTCTCGTTCCTGGCACTCGGCTGGCGCACCGGCATCGTGGTCGCGCTGTCGGTGCCGCTGGTGCTCGGTATCGTCTTCGTCGTCATGAACATGATGTCGCTCGATCTGCACCGCATCACGCTCGGTGCGCTGATCATCGCGCTCGGCCTGCTGGTGGATGACGCCATCATCGCGGTCGAGATGATGGTGGTGAAGATGGAGCAGGGCTGGGACCGTTTTCGCGCGGCCTCCTTTGCCTGGGAATCCACTGCGTTTCCGATGCTCACGGGAACGCTGGTCACGGCCGCTGGCTTCCTCCCCATCGGCTTTGCCAATTCCGCGGTCGGCGAATATGCCGGCAGCATCTTCTGGATCGTGGCGATCGCGCTGGTCGCCTCCTGGTTCGTGGCGGTGATCTTCACGCCTTATATCGGCGTCATGCTGCTGCCCAACATCAAGGTGCACCACAATCACGATCCGCACGCGGTCTACGAGACCCGCATGTACCGCGGCCTGCGCGCCATCGTGCAATGGTGCGTCAACCACCGCATCACCGTGGTGGCCGCGACCGTCGGCGTCTTCATCGCCTCGATCGTCGGCTTCGGCCATGTCCAGCAGCAGTTCTTCCCGCTGTCGGAGCGGCCCGAGCTGTTCCTCCAGCTTCGCCTGCCCGAGGGCACCGCTTTCAACGTCACCGAGAAGGCGGTGAAGAAGGCCGAGACGCTGCTCAAGGACGACAAGGACATCGAGACCTATACGTCCTATGTCGGCCAGGGCTCGCCGCGCTTCTGGCTCGGCCTCAATCCGCAGCTTCCCAACGAGGCGTTTGCCGAGATCGTCATCGTCGCCAAGGGCGTCGAGGCGCGCGAGCGCATCAAGGCCAAGATCGAGAACGCGGCTGCGGAGGGCATGCTGACAGAGGCGCGCGTGCGCGTCGACCGCTTCAACTTCGGTCCGCCGGTCGGATTCCCCGTCCAGTTCCGCGTGATCGGCCCCGACGCCAACAAGGTGCGCGAGATCGCCTATCAGGTCCGCGACGTCATGCGGCAGAACAAGAGCGTCAAGGACGTCCAGCTCGACTGGAACGAGCAGTCGCCCTACCTCAAGCTCGTCGTCGACCAGGATCGTGCCCGCGCCATGGGCCTGACGCCGCAGGACGTCTCGCAGGCGCTGTCGATGCTGATCTCGGGTGCGCAGGTTACCACCATTCGCGACGGCATCGAGAAGGTGGCCGTGGTCGCTCGTGCGGTCCCGTCCGAACGACTCGATCTCGGCGGCGTCGGCGATCTGACCATCACCTCGAAGAACGGCGTCGCCGTGCCGCTCCAGCAGATCGCCAAGATCGAGTATGCCCATGAGGAGCCGATCATGTGGCGGCGTAACCGCGACATGGCGATCACCGTGCGCTCCGACGTCGTCGACGGCGTGCAGGCGCCCGACGTCACCAGCCAGATCACGCCGAAGCTGAAGGCGATCAAGGACAATCTCGAGCCGGCCTACCGTATCGAACCGGGTGGGGCGTTCGAGGAATCCGCCAAGGGCAACGCCTCGATCTTCATCCTCTTCCCGCTGATGGTCATGGTGATGCTGACGCTGCTGATGTTCCAGCTTCAGAGCTTCTCGCGCCTGATCCTGGTGTTCCTCACCGCGCCGCTCGGCATCGTCGGTGCCTCGTTCGGCCTCAACGTCGCCAATGCCCCGTTCGGCTTTGTGGCGCTGCTCGGCCTGATCGCACTCGCCGGCATGATCATGCGCAACACGGTCATCCTGGTCGACCAGATCGAGACCGACGTTTCCCACGGCCTGACCCGCCGCGAGGCGATCGTGGAGGCAACCGTCCGCCGCGCCCGGCCGGTGGTGCTGACGGCGCTCGCCGCGATCCTGGCCATGATCCCGCTGTCGCGCTCGGCCTTCTGGGGCCCGATGGCGATCACGATCATGGGAGGCCTGTTCGTCGCGACCTTCCTGACGCTGCTGTACCTGCCGGGCCTCTACGCCCTGTGGTTCAGGAAGAGCCTGGACGAGGCGGGCACCCCCGAGCAGCCTGCCGCGCCGCAGCATGGGAGCGATGACCAGCACGCAATTCCGCTTGCTGAAGCGGCTGAATAAATGAGAAGACTGCTGATGGACGAGTCCTGACACATGACACTGGTTGCGGAACATATCGAAGGCGACACCCGGGATCGTATCCTCGAGGTGGCCGAGCGGCTGTTTCGCCAGATCGGGTACCAGAAGACCACGGTCGGGGACATCGCCAAGGAGCTCAGGATGAGCCCCGCCAATGTCTATCGCTTCTTCGAATCGAAGAAGGCGATCCACCAGTCGGTGGCGCGGGCCTTGATGGGCGAGGTCGAGATCGAAGCGCAGCGGATCGTGGCGAGGCCTGGTCCGGTGCTCCCGCGCTTCCGCGAGCTGCTCACCACCATCCACCGCATGAACACCGAGCGCTATGTCGGTGATAACAAGCTGCATGAGATGGTCGAGATCGCGATGCAGGAGGACTGGGACGTCTGCGTCGCCCATATGGAGTGCATTGCCGGCGTCATCGGCCAGGTGATCGCGCAAGGTACCGCGTCCGGCGAGTTCGAGGCGCCGGACCTGCAACTGGCCTCGATGTGCGCCTGCACCGCGATGATGCGCTTCTTCCACCCCCAGATGATCGCCCAGTGCGCTACCAAGCCGGGCCCGACCATCGACCAGATGATCGATTTCGTCATCGCCGGTCTGTCGCCGCGCCACTGACGGGCGCTGGAATTTCCCCTATAAGCAGGCCGACGTAGCCTGGATCAGGGGAAGACCTCGCCGTGACCGACAAAGACCTCTATTTCTACGAGCCCTCCAAGGGCCACGGCCTCAAGCACGATCCCTTCAACGCCATCATCGCGCCGCGGCCGATCGGCTGGATCTCCTCCCGCGACACCAAGGGCCACGTCAACCTCGCGCCCTACAGCTTCTTCAACGCCTTTTGCTACGTGCCGCCGATCATCGGGTTTTCCTCCACCAACTGGAAGGACACGGTGTCGAACATGGAGCAGACCGGCGAGTTCGTCTGGAATCTGACGACCATGGATCTCGCCAAGCACATGAACGCGACCGCCGCGCATGTCGGCCCCGAGGTCGACGAGTTCAAGCTCGCAGGGCTGACCGCCGTCCCCGGCAAGCTCGTCAACGTGCCGCGCGTGGCCGAGAGCCCGGTTGCCTTCGAGTGCAAGGTGTCCGACATCGTCCGCCTCAAGGGCGCCGATGGCAAGGAGGCCGATGCCTGGCTGACGCTGGGCGAGGTCGTCGCCGTCCATATCGACAAGGCCATGATCAAGGACGGCGTCTACCAGACCGCCGCCGCCCGCCCCATCGTCCGCGCCGGCCGTCGCGGCGACTACTTCGAGATCAAGCCGGAAAACATGTTCGAGATGGTGCGGCCGGACTGATCTGATCCGGGTTAAGCCACTCTCTCCGCATCGTCATTCCGGGGCGCGCCGTTAGGCGCGAGCCCGGAATCCATACTCCCGATGGTGGTTATGGATTCCGGGCTCGACGCTTGCGCGTCGCCCCGGAATGACGACAGGGCATTCAGCCCGATTCCCCTCCCCGGAACTGCCCCCACGCCCCGGCCGTTATGGCCCCCGGGGCGGCCGCCCGGCCGCGTCAATTCGCGTCTTTTTGCTCGCGAAGTGTTCACTTACCCCGGCCACTTTCCGCTAAAATGCCGATAACCGCGCCGATGCATGAGGTCAGCCATGAGCTTCCGCCGCGACACCATCACAAAGCCGATCTTCTCCTGGGCGCGCGGCGTGCTGCCAGCGATGTCCGACACCGAGCGCGAGGCGCTGGAGGCCGGTGACGTCTGGTGGGATGCCGATCTCTTCACCGGCAACCCGGATTGGTCGAAGCTGCTGGAGGTGCCTCAGGCGACGCTCACCCCCGAGGAGCAGGCCTTCCTCAACGGCCCGGTCGACGCGCTCTGCGCCATGCTCGACGAGTGGAAGATCTTCTGGGAATGGCGCGACCTGCCGCAGGAGGTCTGGCATTTCGTCAAGCGCGAAAAATTCTTCGGCATGATCATTCCGAAGGAGTTTGGCGGCCTCGGCTTCTCGCCGTATGCGCATTCGGAAGTGGTGCGCAAGATCTCGACCCGCTCGATTGCGGCGGCCGTCACCGTGATGGTGCCGAACTCGCTCGGGCCCGGCGAGCTTCTGATGCGCTTCGGCACGAAAGAGCAGCAGGAGCGCTGGTTGCCGCGCCTCGCCGACGGCCGCGACATTCCGTGCTTCGGCCTGACTAGCCCCGAAGCCGGCTCCGACGCCGCCTCGATGGTCGACACCGGCATCATCTGCAAGGGCGATTTCGAGGGCCGCGAGGTCATTGGCCTAAGGCTCAACTGGCACAAGCGCTACATCACGCTCGGCCCGGTCGCGACGCTGCTCGGGCTCGCCTTCAAGGCCTACGATCCTGATCATCTCGTGGGCAGCCAGGAAGAGCTTGGCATCACTGTCGCGCTGATCCCGACCAATCTGCCCGGCGTCAAGATCGGCCATCGTCATCTGCCGTCGATGCAAGTGTTCCAGAATGGCCCGAACTGGGGCCGCGACGTCTTCATCCCGCTCGACTACGTCATCGGCGGCAAGGAGAGACTCGGGCAGGGCTGGAAGATGCTGATGACGGCGCTTGCCGCCGGCCGCGGCATCTCGCTGCCGTCGCTATCGGCGGCCGGTGCCGCCTATGCCGCCCGCACCACCGGCGCGTATGCCCGCATCCGCGAGCAGTTCGGCATCTCCATCTCCAAATTCGAGGGCGTCGAGGAGCCGCTCGCGCGCATCGTCGCCACCGCCTACCAGCTCGACGCGGCACGCCGGCTGACCTGCGCGGCGCTGAATGCCGGCATCCATCCCGCCGTCATCTCCGGCATCATGAAGCTGCACGCGACCGAGCGGATGCGCACCGCGGTCGACGACGCCATGGACATCCATGGCGGCAAGGCCGTGATCGACGGTCCGCAAAACTATCTCGGCAATCTGCACCGCGCCGTGCCTGTTGGTATCACGGTCGAGGGCGCCAACATCCTGACCCGCAACCTTATCGTGTTCGGGCAGGGCGCGATCCGCGCGCATCCCTATCTGCTCGACGAGATGAACGCGCTTGCGGACACGAATCGCGAGCGCGGGCTCGCCGCGTTCGACAAAGCGTTCTGGAAACATGTCAGCCATAGCTTCCAGACGCTGTTGCGTGCGTTCGGCCGCAGCTGGAGCTTCGGCGCCTTCGCGCTTGCGCCGGATGCGGGCGATGCAACGCCATTCTACCGCCAGCTCGCGCGCTACTCTGCGGCCTTTGCGCTCTGCGCCGACATGGCGCTGCTCACGCTCGGCGGCGCGCTCAAGCGCAAGGAGATGCTGTCGGCGAGGTTCGGCGACATCCTCTCCGAGCTCTATCTGCTCTCCGCCGCGCTGAAACGCTGGCAGGACGAGGGCCGGCAGAAGGAGGATTTTGCTGCGCTGGAATGGTGCATGGCGACCGGCTTCAAGACCATCGAGAACCGGCTTGCCGAGATCCTCGCCAATCTGCCCAACCGTTTTGTCGCTGTTATCCTCAAGCTCGTGGTCCAGCCCTTCGGCGCGCGGGTGCTCGGCCCGTCTGACCGTGTCGTGCACCAATGCGCAAGTCTCGTGCTGGAGCCATCGGCCGCGCGCGAGCGTCTCACGCCGGATCTCGCCCATGTCGACGACGACGGCGGCTTTGCCCGGCTGGAGCGCGCGTTCAAGCTCGTTGCGGGCACCGATGCGATCGCCAAGCGCATGCGGGCCGCGCACATCCGCGACTGGAAGGATGGCGTCGCCAAGGGCGTGATCACGCAGGCCGAAGGCGAGCAGCTTGCGGCCGCTCATGAAGCCGTCACAAAAGTGATCGAGGTCGATGATTTTGCGCCCGAAGCGCTGTCGCCGATTTACAAGAAAACCGGAGATGTGCATCAGTTCTTCCAGGAACTCGGTGAACAGAGGGCGGCGAGCTGATGGCACGACCGGTTTTCATCGTCGACGGCAGCCGGACGCCGTTTCTCAAAGCGCGTTCGGGGCCGGGGCCGTTCACGCCGGTTGATCTCGCCGTGCAATGCGGCCGGCCGCTGCTGGCGCGTCAGCCGTTTTCACCCGATGATTTCGACCAGGTCATCCTCGGCTGCGTCAACGTGATCGCGGACGAGATGAACCCGGCCCGCGTCGCCGCGCTCCGGCTCGGCATGGGCGAGGACATGGTCGCCTTCACCGTGCAGATCAATTGCGGCTCCGGCATGCAGTCGATCGACACGGCCTACCGCTACATCCGCGAGGGTCATGCCGACATGGTCCTCGCCGRCGGCACCGAGGCGCTGAGCCACGCGCCGCTGGTCTGGCCGAACTCCGGTGTGCGCTGGTTCGCCGGCCTTGCCACCGCCAAGGGCGTGGCCGCGAAGCTCGCTGCCGCCTTCAAGCTGCGGCCGCGCTATCTCAAGCCGATCATCGGCCTCGAGCGCGGGCTCACCGATCCCATCACCGACTTGAACATGGGCCAGACCGCCGAGGTCGTCGGCCATCTCTTCGGCATCACGCGGGCACAGTCCGACGCCTATGCCGCCGAGAGTCATCGCCGGCTCGCGCATGCGCAGGCCGAAGGTTTTCTCAAGGGCGAGGTCGAGACAGCGTTCTCCCGCGACGGAAAATTCTTCGACCATGACGACGGCGTGCGGCCGGACTCGACGGCCGAGACGCTCGCAAAGCTGCGGCCGGTGTTCGAGCGCCCGTGGGGCCAGGTCACCGCCGGCAATTCGTCGCAGATCACCGACGGCGCCTCCTGGGTGATCCTCGCCTCCGACGCGGCGGTCGCAAAGCACAGACTGACGCCGAAGGCTGTCATCGTCGACAGCCACTGGGCCGCGCTCGATCCCAGCATCATGGGACTGGGACCCGTGATGTCCGCGACGCCGCTGCTTCAACGCAATGACCTCACCGTCAAGGACGTCGAGACCTGGGAGCTGAACGAGGCCTTCGCGACGCAGGTGCTCGGCTGTCTCGCCGCCTGGAACGACGACAAATTCTGTCGCGAGATCCTGGGCCTCGACGGCGCGGCCGGCGAGATCGACCGTGACAGGCTCAACGTCGATGGCGGCGCCATCTCGCTCGGCCATCCCGTCGGCACCTCCGGCAACCGCATCGTGCTGCATCTCGTCAACGCGATGAAGCGGCTCGGCACGCGCCGCGGCGTCGCGACCGAATGTATCGGCGGCGGGCTCGGCGGCGCCATGCTGATCGAGGCGGTGTGACCATGGATTCCAGGATCATGACCGCGCTCGGCGACCGCGTGCTGGAGCTTGGGCCCAGGCCCGCGACCGACAGCCCCTACAAGCACTTCAAGCTGACGCGCGATGCCGACGGCGTCGCCTGGCTGCTGTTCAACCGCGCAGATGCCAGCGCCAACACGCTGTCCGCGGACGTGATGGAGGAGTTCGATGCCGTGCTCGCGGCGATCGAGACCGAGCGTCCCGCGGGCCTCGTGATCCGCTCGGCAAAGCCGTCCGGCTTCATTGCCGGCGCCGACGTCAACGAATTCCGCGGTGCCAGCGATCCCGAGATGGTCGAGACACGCATCCGCGCGGCGCATGCCGTGGTCGATCACCTGGAAGCCTTGAGGTTGCCGACGGTCGCGGTCATCCATGGCTTCTGTCTCGGCGGCGGGCTGGAGGTCGCGCTGGCCTGCCAGTCGCGCATTGCGATCGACGGCGCGCGCTTCGGCTTCCCGGAGGTGATGCTCGGCCTGCATCCCGGCCTCGGGGGCACCGCGCGCTTCACCGCGCTGGTGAATCCGACGCAGTCGATGGCGCTGATGCTGACCGGCCGCACCATCGATGCGCGCCGCGCCAGATCGCTCGGCCTCGTCGATACCGTGACGCAGGAGCGGCACGTCCGCAACGCGGTGAAGGATGCACTGTTCGGCCGTCTGAAGCGGGCGCGTCCGGACCTTCTGACTCACGCGGCCAATTTCGGTCCCGTGCGCGGGCTGCTGGCCAGGCGCATGCGCTCGGAGGCGGCGAAGGCCGCGCCCCGCGAGCATTATCCGGCGCCTTACGCGCTGATCGATCTCTGGGAGACCCATGGCGGCAGCAAGGCCGCGATGCTGAAGGCCGAGCAAGCCTCGTTCGCCAGGCTGATGGTGACGCCGACCGCGCAGAATTTGATCCGCGTGTTCTTCCTGCGTGAGCAGATGAAGAAGACGGCCGGCGGCGGCAATTCGGTCAAACATGTTCACGTCATCGGCGCCGGCGCCATGGGCGGTGATATCGCGGCCTGGTGTGCGGGGCAGGGGCTGCGCGTCTCGCTCGCGGACATGAAGGCGGAGCCGGTCGCCGGCGCGTTGAAGCGCGCCGCTGAGCTTTACGGCAAGATCATCCGCAAGCCGACCGAGGTGCGCGACGCGCTGGATCGTCTGATCCCCGACATGGACGGCGAGGGTGTCCGCAACGCCGATCTCATCATCGAGGCGGTGCYGGAAAAGCTCGAGCTGAAGCAGAAGGTCTATGCGGGCCTCGAGCCGAAGATGAAGCCGGGCGCGATCCTTGCGACCAACACGTCGAGCATTCCGCTCCAGGATCTGCGCACCACGCTGGCGCGGCCCGATCGTCTCGTCGGCCTGCACTTCTTCAACCCGGTGTCGCGGCTGCAGCTGGTCGAAGTCGTCAGCCATGACGGCAACGACGCGCAGGTGCTGAAGGAGGCGCTCGCCTTCGTCGGCGCGATCGACCGTCTGCCGCTCTCCGTGAAGAGCTCGCCCGGGTTCCTCGTCAACCGTGCGCTGACGCCCTACATGCTGGAGGCGATGGTGATGCTGGATGAGAGGATCGACCAGCGCCTGATCGACGCGGCGGCCGAGCAGTTCGGCATGCCGATGGGGCCGATCGAGCTCGCCGACCAGGTCGGGCTCGACATCTGCCTCGACGTCGGCGACATGCTACGGACCAAGTTCGGCGATCTGCTCCCGCCGACGCCGGCCTGGCTGCGCGAGAAGGTCGCCAAGGGCGAGCTTGGCCGCAAGACGGGCAAGGGTTTTTACACCTGGAAGGACGGCAAGGCGGAGAAGGCGCCGTTGTCCGAGACCGGCCCGCGCGTCACCGACCAGATGATCGACCGCCTGGTGCTGCCGATGTCCAATGTCTGCGTCGCGGCACTCCGCGAAGGTATCGTCGACGATGCCGATGCGGTCGACGGCGCCATGATCTTCGGCACCGGATATGCACCGTTCCGCGGCGGTCCGCTGAACTACGCGCGCATGCGCGGCGTGGAAAATGTCGTATCCACCCTGCGCGCGCTGGCCGAGCGATTCGGCGGGCGCTTTGCGCCCGATCCGGGCTGGGACAATTTTAGGTGAGACCGACATGACCGAAACGTCCGACACCGAGCCGCGCGGCGATCTCTGCATTCGCACGCTGGCAATGCCCGCCGACACCAACGCCAACGGCGACATCTTCGGCGGTTGGCTGCTCAGCCAGATGGATGTCGGCGGCGGCGTGTTCGCATCAAAGCTCGCGCGGTCGCGTACGGTCACCGTGGCGATCGAGGCGATGAATTTTCGCAAAGCGGTCTATGTCGGCGATCTCGTTTCGGTCTACGCCAATCTCGTCCGCGTGGGCCGCACCTCGATGACCGTGCATCTCGAAGCCTGGGCGCTGCGGCGCAGGGAGCTCCAGCCGATCCTCGTCACCGACGGTCATTTCACCTACGTCTCGATCGATGATGACGGCCGTCCGCAAGCGATCCAGCGCAACGATCCGCCGATCGCGACGTAATCGCGCGCGACGCTCTGCCCTATCTCACGCAAACTTGCGGCACGCCAAACGCGGCGCGACTGAGTCACCGCGTCGCGGCTTCGCCAAGAACAAGTCATAAAACGGATGAGGTCCCGGCGTACTCAATTGCGTGTCGATTCGGGGTGGAAACGGCCTCAAATGCTCAGGAACCTTTGGGCAGGATTGCCGTTATTTGCCCGCACTGAGGAATCTACGGACCATGCCGGACAGCTACATTATTGAAGTCGACTCGCAAACCGCAGGTATCGTCGTTCGTTCTCAGGGAGGCTATTGTTTCTTCGCCTCGTCGCACCGCTTCAATCGCCTTGAAGGCCAGCTCTTCCGCAACGCACGCGAAGCCGAGCGTGCCGCGCGCAAGCTGGTTAACGGCGATGTGAAGGAAGCGGCGTAGGCGCCTTCCGCTGGTGATTTCTGACGCGCAAAGCGTGGTCGGAATTTTTTGCAGCCCTTGATGCCGCTGCCTTTTCCTTCTCCCTTCATGTCCGCCGAAGCCTTGGCGAAGGCGGATGTGGGAGAAAGTGGCGCGAAGCGCCGGATGAGGGGTTGTTTCCGCGAATTCAATCGTGAGAGGGTCGCCCGCGAGGGCAACCCCTCATCCGTCTCGCCGCTGTCGCCATAGCCGATGCAAAGCATCGGCGTTCTCAAGAACGGCGGCCGAAGGCCGCCTATGCCACCCTCTCCCACAGGGGGAGGGGGTAAGAGCGTCGATCACAACTTCGTCGCGGAGCGTGACAACAGCTTCCAATCGTCGCCCTGCTTCAGCCAGTTCATCAGGATATGAAGGCTGTTTGCCACTTTCTGTCCGCCGGTCATCATCTCGGCCAGCCAATGGAAGCGCACGATCGCGACGGGGCCGACGATCTTGATGGTCGGGTCCTTGTACGTAATCGACAGGAACTCCGTCTTGCCGTCGGTGGCGTTGGCGATAAAGGCCGCCTTATCCTCGAGGAAGCCGCTGGAATGGCTGTAGCTCAGATCGTCCGCGCACAGCGCGCGGAGGGCCTTCGGATCGGCCGCGATCTGGGCGAGGCGAAATGCCTCGACGTTTCTTGCCACCGCCTCGTGGTCCGTCGTGGCAGCATGGTCGCGATTCAGTGTCATCATATCCTCCGTCCTTGATCTTGCGCCCACTGTTGCAGCCGCACTTGATTGTGTCGAGCGCCAGGTCGCAATCGTCGTCGCAATACGCTGCATTGCGCCAGGCGGCGCGATTTCTGACGCGCAAAGCGTGGTCGGAATTTTTTGCAGCCCTTGATACCGCTGCCTTTTCCTTCTCCCCTCATGTCCGCCGAAGCCTTGGCGAAGGCGGATGTGGGAGAAGGTGCATAGGCCGCCTTCGGCGGCCTATGCTAAGAGAACGCCGAAGCAAAGCTTCGGCTATAGCGTCGGATGAGGGGAGCCTGAATCTGCGAATTCAATTGTGAGAGGTCTGCTCGCGGAGGGACTCACCCGTCTCGCCGCTACGCCGCGAGCCACCCTCTCCCACAGGGGGAGAGGGAAAGAATCGCAATCACAACTTCGTCGCAGCCCGCGACAGCAGCTTCCAATCGTCGCCCTGCTTCTGCCAGTTCATCAGGATGTGAAGATTGGTCGACACTTTTTTCCCATCGGCCGCCATCTCCTGTTCCCCCATCCAGTGGAAGCGCACGATCGCGGCGGGGCCGACGACCTTGATGGTCGGGTCCTTGTACTCGATCGACAGGAATTTTGATTTGCCGTCGGTGGCGTTGGTGACGAAGGTCGCCTTGTCCTCGACCTTGCCGTTGGAATGGCTGTAGCTCACCTCGTCGGCGCAGAGCGCGCCGAGCGCCTTGGGATCGGCCGCGATCTGGGCAAGGCGGAAGGCCTCGACCTTTTTCGCCACGGCTTCCTCATCCGCCGCGGCCGCCAACGCCGGTGCTGTGAGAGCAAGCGCGGAGACGGCAAGGGTTGAGACGGCAAGAGTCGAGAGAGCCAGATCGCGTCGGTTGATCGTCATCGTTTCCTCCTTTTTGGTCTTGCGCGGAGTGTTGCAGTCGCGCGCGACTTTGTCGAGTGTCGCGTGGCGGTCATGTCGATGCGTCATTGCGCGATCAGGGCTGCATTGATACGTGTTTCGCATTGATGCATCGTGCATTCGGGAAAGTACGGAAATGATCGAGGCCAAAGGGCAGGCGCGGGGGCAAGTGACGGGCAGGGCGCTGCTGTTCGACATCGACGGCACGCTGGCCAACACCGACCCGCTGCACCTCAAGGCGTTCAACCAGGTGCTTGGGCCGCTGGGCCATGTGTTCGATCACGCGCGCTTTTCGAGGGAGCTGCAAGGCTTCGCCAATGCGTCGATCGGCGAGCGCTTTCTGCCCGACGAAACCGTGGAACGGCGCGCCGTGATCCTCGGAGAGAAGGAGGTCGTCTTCCGCACACTTGTCGCCGGACAGATCGAGCCGCTTCCGGGTCTGATGGCGCTGCTCGACCGCGCGGATGCCGCCGGCATTCCCATGGTCGCCGTGACCAACGCGCCGCGTCTGAATGCCGAGCTGTTGCTCTCCGGTCTCGGCATCACGCACCGCTTCAGGGCGCTTGTGATCGGCGACGAGCTGCCGCACGGCAAGCCGCACCCGCTGCCCTATCAGGAGGGGCTGCGTTTCGTCGGCGGCAGCGCGACGGCTTCGATCGCGTTCGAGGATTCCCGCTCCGGCGTGCAGTCGGCGACGGCCGCCGGCATTCCGACCATCGGCATCCGGACGAGCCTCAGCCATGCCGACCTTGTTGGCGCCGGCGCGGTTGCCTCCGCCAGCGCGTTCGACGATCCGGAACTGCTCGCGCGTCTCGCCGCCGCGATGGCATGGTGAGAGGCTTTGTCCGTTAACCGTGATCGCTGAGCGCATTGACCGAACGTGCGAACCGCCGCACCATGCGCTTTCCTGATTTGAGGCCATCGCCGTGACCGGATTGACCCATCGCCAAGCCGAAATCCTCAACATCGCGCGCGCCTCGGGGCGCGTCATGGTCGAGGAGCTCGCGCGCCGGTTCGAGGTCTCGGCGCAGACGATCCGCAAGGATCTCAACGATCTCTGCGAGCGCCGCTCGCTGACCCGTATCCACGGCGGCGCCATCATCGCCTCCGGCGTCGAAAACCTCGCCTACGAGGCGAGGCGGTTCGTCGCCGCCGACGAAAAGAAGGCGATCGGTGCCGCGGCCGCCTCGCTGATCCCGAACGGCTGCTCGCTCTTCATCAATATCGGCACCACGACCGAGGAGGTGGCGAGCGCGTTGACCTCGCACGAGGACCTCCTCGTCATCACCAACAATCTCAACGTCGCGATGCTGCTCTATCGCCATCCCCGCATCGAGGTGGTGGTCGCCGGCGGCACGGTGCGGCGCGCCGACGGTGCCGTGGTCGGCTCGACCGCGACGCAGCTCATCGGCCAGTTCAAGGTCGACTACGCCATCATCGGGGCGTCCGCGATCGACGAGGAGGGCGCGCTGCTCGACTTCGACTATCGCGAGGTGCAGGTGGCGCAAGCCATCATCGCCAATGCCCGCAGCGTCATGCTGGTTGCCGACTCCACCAAGCTGCGCCGCAGCGCGCCGGTGCGCATCGCCCATATCACCCAGATCCAGACCTTCGTGACTGACCAGGAACTGCCCGAGCGCCTCGCCACCATCTGCCACAGCAAGGGCATCGAGGTGATGGCGGCAATGCCGAAGGATGCGGCGGATATCGATGATGCGCAGGCCGAAGCGCAGGATGCCGCGCCCGAAGCCGCGCCGGTGGTCCGGCTGAGATAGCGGCTTAGGCGTCGCTCCATGGGTCGAGCAGCGGAACGCCGAAGGCCGCAAAATCATTCACATTGCGTGTGACGAGCGTGAGATCGTTGGCGAGCGCGGTGGCCGCAAAGAAGCCGTCCATCACGGACAACGCAACGCCATTGCGACGGCTCTGCGCCATCAGGTCGCCCCAGCGCTCGGCGACCACGTGGTCGATCGGCAGGATGCGCTGCGCGAACCGAGCCGGCAGGTCGTGGGCGAGCCAAGCGGCCAGCGCGGCGCGCCGACGGCCATCATCCAGCAGGGCGATACCGCGGCGAAGCTCGGCGATCGAGGCAGCGCTGATGAACGCGCGATCCTCATCGACCGTATCGAGCCATGCCAAGACTTTCGCGGAAGGCGCCGGCCGCTGAACCTCCGACAGCACGTTGGTGTCGAGGAGCAGGTTCACGGCATCTCGTCGCGCGGTTCGTCCTGCACCCGTTCAAGTTCGAGGTCGGCACCGCGCAGCGGCGAAGCTAGCAGGAATTCAGCTAGCGTGCCTTTGCGTGCCGTCTTTCGCGCCCATTCATCCGCGGAAACGACCACCGCATTGGGCCTGCCGTGTCGGGTGATGATCTGGGGGCCAGTTTGGGCGCGATCGACCACCTCGGACAGGCGTGCCTTGGCATTGGCGAGCGTCCACGTGTCAGTCGGGGGCGAATCGGGGGCGGTGCTGCGGTCTGTCATGCCGARTATAACTAATGTGACTATTATGACTATATTGGCTCTACGTGACTATTCAAGATCGTATTGCGGTTTCGATTGGCGTCCGAACTGCCCATTTCCACGGCTGATTGCCCACCAGAAAGTTCCTCTTTCACTTCCTTTCGCCTCTCTTTCATCTTGCTTTCGCTTTTCGGTGTGATCTAATCAAAAACGAAAGTAGTCGCTCGAAGGAACGAGCGGTCGCCGGGGGATGCGTCTATTGGAGCGTATTTTCGACCTCGCCATTATCGGAGGCGGTGTTAACGGCTGCGGCATCGCGCGCGACGCGGTGGGCCGGGGCAACACGGTTTTCCTGTGCGAAATGAACGATCTGGCGAGCGGGACCTCGTCCTGGTCGACCAAGCTGGTGCATGGCGGCCTGCGCTATCTCGAATATTACGAGTTTCGCCTGGTCCGCGAGGCGCTGATCGAGCGCGAGATCCTTTGGGGCATCGCGCCCCATATCATCCGTCCCCTGCGTTTCGTTTTGCCGCATCACGCCGGCCTGCGTCCGGCCTGGCTGCTGCGCCTCGGCCTCTTCCTCTATGACCATATCGGCGGCCGTCATCTATTGCCGGCGACGCGTTCGGTCGATCTCAGGCGAGACGAGGTTGGCCGTCCGCTGATCCCGAACCGCTACAGCCGCGCGTTCGAATATTCCGACTGCTTCGTCGACGACGCCCGTCTCGTCGTGCTCAACGCGCGCGATGCCGCGGACAAGGGCGCCGAGATCCGCACCCGCACCCGCGCGACGGATATCAAGCAGTCCGGCGGCATCTGGACCGTCAGCATGGTCAACACGCTGACCGGCGAGCGTTCGCAGGTCCAGGCCCGCGCGGTGGTCAATGCCGGCGGCCCCTGGGTCGAGGATGTGCTCGGCCGCGGCGCCGGCGTGAACGCGAAAGCCAAGGTGCGCCTGGTGCAGGGCTCGCACATCGTGGTCAAAAAGCTCTACGACCACGACCGCGCCTACATGTTCCAGAACGCGGACGGCCGCATCATCTTCGTGATTCCGTACCAGGACGATTTCACGCTGATCGGCACCACCGATCGCGATTATGACGGCGATCCCGCCAAGGTGAAGGCGACGCCCGAAGAGATCGAGTACCTTTGCGCCGCCGCGAGCGAGTATCTTGCCAAGCCGGTGACTTCAGCTGACGTGGTCTGGACCTATTCCGGCGTGCGACCGCTTTATGACGACGGCGCCAGCGAAGCCAAGGCCGCGACGCGCGATTACGTGTTCGAGCTCGACACACCCGGCGGCGTGCCGCTGCTCTCGATCTATGGCGGCAAGATTACGACCTACCGCCGGCTCGCCGAAGAGGCGCTGGAACGGCTCGCACCCTATCTTCGCAGTGCGAAAGCGCGCGAAGGCTGGACCGGCAAATGGCCGCTGCCCGGCGGCGACATGGGCGTGTCCGACGTCGACGGCCTGATCGCCGAACTCCAGCGCGGCTATCCCTTCCTCAGCCATGAGCATGCGCGGCGCCTCGCGCGCGCCTATGGTACCCGCGCCATCAAGCTGCTTGGCGATGCCAAGTCGGCCGCCGATCTCGGCCAGGCCTTCGGCGCGACACTGACCGAACGCGAGGTCCGCTACCTCATGGCCAATGAATGGGCGGTCACGGCGGAAGACATCGTCTGGCGCCGCTCCAAACTTGGCCTGCGACTATCTGCCGACGAGGTTGCCGCATTGAACGACTGGATTGCAACCCACGCTGTGCCGCAAAGTCCCCTGCTGGAAGCGGGAGGACGCCCATGACCGTGACGCTCGATCATGTGACCCGGACCGTCGAGGGGATACCGCACATCCGCGACGTCTCGCTGACGCTCGAGAGCGGCACGCTCAACGTGCTGCTGGGGCCGACGCTGTCAGGCAAGACCTCGATCATGCGGCTGCTCGCCGGCCTCGACAAGCCGACGACGGGCAAGGTGCTGGTCAACGGCAAGGACGTCACCGGCGTCGACGTGCGCAAGCGTTCGGTCGCGATGGTCTATCAGCAGTTCATCAACTACCCCTCGCTCACGGTCTACGAGAACATCGCTTCACCCTTGCGCGTGCAGGGCAAGCCGCGCGAAGAGATCGAGAAGCGCGTGGCGGAAGCCGCGCGGCTGCTCCGGCTCGAGCCGTTCCTGAAACGCACGCCGCTCCAGCTCTCCGGCGGCCAGCAGCAGCGCACCGCGATGGCGCGCGCGCTGGTGAAGGGCGCCGATCTCGTGCTGCTCGACGAACCGCTCGCCAATCTCGACTACAAGCTGCGCGAGGAGCTTCGTACCGAGCTGCCGCGCATCTTCGAGGCGTCCGGCGCGATCTTCGTCTATGCCACGACCGAGCCGACCGAAGCGCTGCTGCTTGGCGGCAACACGGTCTGCATGTGGGAGGGGCAGGCGCTCCAGATCGGCGAGACGCCGAACGTCTACCGCCGTCCGCAGACGCTGCGTGTCGCCCAGGTGTTCTCCGATCCGCCGCTCAACCTCGTCGGCATCGAGAAGAAGAACGGCTCTGTGCAATATGCGGGCGGCATCGCCGCGCCGGCCTCCGGTCTCTATTCATCGCTCGCCGACGGCGCCTATCGCGTCGGCTTCCGCGCCCATCAGCTCGCCCTCGCCAACGGCGAGACCGACCGCCACGCCTTCCATGCCACGGTGACGGTGACCGAGATCACCGGTTCGGAGAGTTTCGTGCACCTGACCCGCGACGGATCGAACTGGGTGGCAGTGCTGCACGGCGTGCACGAGTTCGAGCCTGGCCAGACCATCGATGCCGTGCTCGATCCCAATGATGTCTTCGTCTTCGACGCGGCCGACCGTCTGGTCGCCGCGCCGAGCTCGTAAGGGGGAGATGCGACATGGCCCGCATTGACCTCGTCGATCTCGCCCACTCTTACGGCGGCAATGATGCGCCGCAGGAAAGCTTTGCGCTGAAGCCGGTGACCATGACCTGGCGGCAGGGCGGTGCTTACGCGCTGCTCGGCCCGTCCGGCTGCGGCAAGACCACGCTGCTCAACGTCATCTCCGGCATCATCACGCCGTCGCGGGGGAAAATCCTGTTCGACGGCCAGGACATCACACCGCTGTCAACCCAGAAGCGCAACATCGCCCAGGTGTTCCAGTTTCCGGTGATCTACGACACCATGACGGTGGGGCAGAACCTGGCGTTTCCGCTGAAGAACCGCGGCGTGCCAAAGGCCGAGATCGACAAGCGCGTCGCCGAGATCGGCCGCCTGCTCGACCTTGAGCCCTATCTCAATCGCAAGGCGACGCGCCTCACGGCGGATGCCAAGCAAAAGATCTCGCTCGGCCGCGGCCTGGTCCGCTCCGACGTCGCCGCCGTGCTGTTCGACGAGCCGCTGACCGTGATCGATCCCGAGCTGAAATGGCAGCTCCGTTCCAAGCTGAAGGCGCTGCATCGCGAGCTCGACCTGACGATGATCTACGTCACCCACGACCAGACCGAGGCGTTGACCTTCGCCGACACCGTCGTCGTCATGCATGACGGCCGCGTGGTGCAGAGCGGCACGCCCGCCGAGCTGTTCGACAAGCCGGCGCACACGTTCGTGGGCTATTTCATCGGCTCGCCCGGCATGAACATCCTGCCGGCCGAGGTGAAGGGTCGCGAGGCGCGCATCGGCGGCAATGTCATCGCGCTCAACCGCAGCTATGACAACCTGCCTGCCGGCGCCAAGATCGAGATCGGCGTGCGTCCGGAGTTCGTCGATGCCGTCGCGCCCGCACCCGGATTGCTCAGTGCGAAGATCGACCGCATCGACGACCTCGGCCGCATCCGCTTCGCACGCGTCCGCATCGGCGAGGCCAAGATCGCGGCGCGCGCGCCGGCGGGCTTCACCAGCGCGGACGGTACCGCCGGGCTGAAATTCGATCCGGCGCACGTCCACGTCTATGCCGACAGCCTTCTGGTGGAGGGAGCCGCCTGATGGACAAGACCGTCAACCAAAAAGCCTGGTTCCTGGTGCTGCCGGTGTTCCTGGTCGTGGCCTTCTCGGCGGTGCTGCCGCTGATGACGGTCGTGAACTATTCGATGCAGGACACCTTCGGCAACAACCAGTTCTTCTGGAACGGCGTCGGCTGGTTCAAGGAGCTGCTCGATCCCTCGACCGATCTCGGCGGCCGATTCCTCGCCTCGCTCGGTCGCAATCTGTTCTTCTCGATGGTGATCCTCGCGATCGAGGTGCCGCTCGGCATTGTCGTCGCGCTGTCGATGCCGCGTCAGGGCTGGACGGTGGCGGCCTGCCTCGTCATCCTCGCGCTGCCGCTGCTGATTCCGTGGAACGTSGTCGGCACGATCTGGCAGATCTTCGGCCGGCCCGACATCGGTCTGATGGGCTATGTGCTCAATGCGATCGGCATCGACTACAACTACGTCTCCAACGCCGTCGATGCCTGGGTTACCGTCATCGTGATGGACGTCTGGCACTGGACCAGCCTGGTCGCGCTGCTGTGCTACGCCGGCCTGAAGTCGATCCCCGAGGCCTATTACCAGGCAGCTCAGATCGACGGCGCCTCGCGCTGGGCCGTGTTCAAGGCGATCCAGCTGCCGAAGATGAACCGCGTGCTCCTGATTGCCGTGCTGCTGCGCTTCATGGACTCGTTCATGATCTACACCGAGCCGTTCGTGGTGACGGGTGGCGGACCCGGCAACTCGACGACCTTCGTGTCGATCGAACTCGTCAAGATTGCGCTCGGCCAGTTCGACCTCGGCAAGGCCGCGGCGCTCTCGCTGGTCTATAATCTGATCATCCTGATCGTCTGCTGGATCTTCTATACCGTCATGACCAATGCCGGCGCCGAACGCAAAGTCCAGGCCGAGACCGAGCCGGCGACGGAGCCCAAGCCTTCGGCCGTGCTCAAGCCCGTGACTGCACTCAAGCCAAAGGAAGGAGTGGCCTGATGCACTCAATTCCCGGCCGCCGCGTCATCATGGCGCTGTTTCTGATCTTCCTGTTGTTGCCGATCTACTGGCTCGTCAACATGAGCTTCAAGACCAACGCAGAAATCGTCTCGACGATGACGCTGTGGCCGCATTCCCCGACGCTGCAGCATTACAAGCGCATCTTCACCGACGAGAGCTGGTACTCCGGCTACATCAACTCGCTCAAATACGTTGTCCTCAACACCATCATCTCGATCTCGGTGGCGCTGCCCGCGGCCTACGCGTTCTCGCGCTACCGCTTCCTCGGCGACAAGCACCTGTTCTTTTGGCTGCTGTCGAACCGCATGGCCCCGGCGGCAGTCTATGCGCTGCCGTTCTTCAACCTCTATTCGGCGATCGGCCTGTTCGATACGCCGTGGGCGGTCGCGCTCGCGCATTGCATCTTCAACGTTCCGCTGGCGGTGTGGATCCTCGAAGGCTTCGTCTCCGGCGTGCCGCGCGAGATCGACGAGACCGCCTTCCTCGACGGCTATTCTTTTCCGCGCTTCTTCATCAGGATCCTGGTGCCGCTGATCGCGAGCGGCATCGGCGTCGCCGCCTTCTTCTGCTTCATGTTTTCCTGGGTCGAGCTCCTGCTCGCGCGGACGCTGACCTCGGTGCAGGCAAAACCGATCGCGGCGATCATGACGCGTACGGTGTCGGCTGCGGGCATGGACTGGGGCCTGCTGGCCGCGGCCGGCGTGCTTACCATCATCCCGGGCGCCCTCGTGATCTGGTTCGTCCGCAATTACATCGCGAGCGGTTTCGCGCTCGGTCGGGTCTAGGGAGGCATCGATGGAATCTATTGCATGGATGGCCTGGACGCTGCCGACCGCGATCTTCTTCGTGGCGCTCGCCTGCACCCTCGCGGTCATGACGTACCTCGCCGCGGTCAATCCGGAAGCCGAGCGCGTCGGCGTGCYCAGCATTCCGACGACGCGGGGCGACCGCCTCTTCATCTCCCTGATCACGGCGGCCGTCATCCACCTTCTGTGGATTGCCTTCGCCGGCACCGATACACTCGCCACCCTGCCGATCGGCGAGGAAGGTTTTGAGATTTCGAGCCTCTGGCTCGCAAGTGGAATTTCGCTGGCCACGGCCGTGCTCATTTTTCGCACGGTCTGAAGCTCGCGAAGGGACGGCCAGATCCGGGGGCAACCCGGGCCTGTATAAAATTTTGTCGCTGCAACGGAGGAACAACATGCGACAGTTTAGGAGAAGGAAAGGTCCATTGACCAAGAATAGCTTTCTGACCATGTCCAGCGCCGCCGCCATCGTTGCGGTGTCGTTCGCCGTCTCGGCGCCGGTCCGCGCCGCCGACGACGCCGCGATCCAGAAGTGGATTGCGGAATTCCAGCCCTCGACGCTGTCGAAGGACGAGCAGAAGAAGGAGCTGGAGTGGTTCGCCAAGGCCGCCGAGCCCTTCAAGGGCATGGAGATCAACGTCGTCTCCGAGACCATCGCGACCCACGAATACGAGTCGCAGACGCTGGCAAAGGCGTTCTCCGAGCTCACCGGCATCAAGCTCAAGCACGACATCATCCAGGAAGGTGACGTCGTCGAGAAGCTGCAGACCCAGATGCAGTCCGGCAAGAACGTCTATGACGGCTGGATCAACGATTCCGATCTGATCGGCACGCACTTCCGCTACGGCCAGACCATCGCACTGTCGGACTACATGACCGGCGAGGGCAAGGACGTCACCGATCCCCAGCTCGACGTCAACGACTTCATCGGCAAGTCGTTCGGCACCGCGCCGGACGGCAAGCTCTATCAGCTGCCCGACCAGCAGTTCGCGAACCTCTATTGGTTCCGCTACGACTGGTTCACCAACCCGGACTACAAAGCCAAGTTCAAGGCCAAGTATGGCTACGAGCTCGGCGTGCCCGTGAACTGGTCCGCTTATGAAGACATCGCCGAGTTCTTCACGAACGACATCAAGGAGATCAACGGCGTCAAGGTCTACGGCCATATGGACTATGGCAAGAAGGACCCGTCGCTCGGATGGCGTTTCACCGACGCCTGGCTGTCGATGGCCGGCAACGGTGACAAGGGCATTCCGAACGGTCTGCCGGTCGACGAATGGGGCATCCGCATGGAAGGCTGCCGTCCGGTCGGCTCCTCGGTCGATCGCGGTGGCGACACCAACGGTCCGGCCGCGGTCTACTCGATCACGAAGTATCTGGAGTGGATGAAGAAGTATGCCCCGCCGCAGGCTCAGGGCATGACCTTCTCCGAATCCGGTCCCGTGCCGGCGCAGGGCAACATCGCCCAGCAGATGTTCTGGTACACCGCCTTCACCGCCGACATGGTGAAGCCCGGCATCGCCGTGATGAACGCGGACGGTACGCCGAAGTGGCGTATGGCTCCGTCGCCGCACGGCTCGTACTGGAAGGAAGGCATGAAGCTCGGSTACCAGGACGCCGGCTCGCTCACGCTGTTGAAGTCGACCCCGGCTGACCGCCGCAAGGCGGCCTGGCTCTATCTCCAGTTCATCGTCTCCAAGACGGTGTCGCTGAAGAAGAGCCATGTCGGTCTCACCTTCATTCGTGAATCCGACATCTGGGACAAGTCGTTCACCGAGCGTGCGCCGAAGCTCGGCGGCCTGATCGAGTTCTACCGCTCGCCCGCGCGCGTGCAGTGGACCCCGACCGGCAACAACGTGCCTGACTATCCGAAGCTCGCGCAGCTCTGGTGGCAGAACATCGGCGATGCGTCGTCCGGTGCGAAGACGCCGCAAGCTGCGATGGATGCACTCGCGGCCGCTCAGGACTCCGTCATGGAGCGCCTCGAGAAGTCCGGCGTGCAGGGCGCCTGCGGTCCGAAGCTGCACAAGAAGGAGACCGCCGAGTTCTGGTACGCCAAGGCCCAGAAGGACGGCACCATCGCGCCGCAGCGCAAGCTCGCCAACGAGAAGCCGAAGGGTGAGACGGTCGACTACGACACGCTGATCAAGTCGTGGCCGGCATCCCCGCCCAAGCGCGCGGAAGCGAAGTAAGCGGCACGTAGCGTCATCAAACACGAAAGGCCGGGAGCGATCCCGGCCTTTTTTCTGGCGGATGTCGAGAATGGCGATTGTGCCGACTACACACTCGCTGTCATCGCCCGACTTGATCGGGCGATCCAGTATTCCAGAAACGGTCGTGATTGAACCGAAGAGCCGCGGCGTACTGGATGCCCCGCCTTCGCGGGGCATGACAGCGTCATGTGTGGAGAGGAAATTACTCCGCCGGCTCGGTCGCGAGCGTCGGATAATCCGTGTAGCCCTTCGCGCCGCCGCCGTAGAACGTGTTCTTGTCCCAATCGTTCAGCGCCGCGCCCGTCTTCAGCCGCTCGACGAGGTCGGGGTTGGAGATGAACGGCTTGCCGAAGGCGATGAGATCGGCAGCGTTCGCGTCCAGCACCTTGGTGGCGAGGTCGAAGTCGTAGCCGTTGTTGGCGATGTAGGCGCCGGTGAAGCGCTTGCGCAGGCCCGCATAGTCGAACGGGGCGATGTCGCGTGGGCCGCCGGTGGCGCCTTCGACCACGTGCAGATAGACGAGCTTGAGTGCGTTGAGGCCGTCGACGATGTGATCGAACAAGGCCTGCGGATTGGAGTCGGAGAGGTCGTTGGCCGGCGTCACCGGCGAGATGCGGATGCCGGTGCGGTCGGCGCCGGCCTCGGCGGCAACGGCCTTGGAGACCTCGAGCATCAGCCGCACGCGGTTTTCGATGGAGCCGCCGTAAGCATCGGTGCGCTTGTTGGCGCCGTCCCTCGCGAACTGGTCGAGCAGATAGCCGTTGGCGCCGTGGATCTCGACGCCGTCGAAACCGGCCTCGATCGCATTCTTCGTGGCGCGCTTGAAGTCGTCGATGATACCGGGAATTTCAGACAGCTCGAGCGCGCGGGGCTCGGAGACGTCGGCGAAGGTGCCGTTGACGAAGGTCTTGCCCTTGGCGCGGATCGCGCTCGGCGCCACCGGGGCTGCGCCATTGGCCTGGAGATCGACATGCGAGATGCGGCCGACATGCCAGAGCTGGATGAAGATCTTGCCGCCGCGCTCATGCACGCGGTCGGTGACCTTGCGCCAGCCGGCGACCTGGTCCTTGCTGTAGATACCGGGCGTGTCCTGGTAGCCCTGGCCCTGCTGTGAGATCTGGCTCGCTTCGGTGACCAGGAGACCCGCGGAGGCGCGCTGGCCGTAATAATCGGCGGCAAGCGGGCTCGGCACGAACGTACCGGGCGCGGCACGGTTGCGCGTCAGCGGCGCCATCACGAGGCGGTTGGCCAGCGTGATCGGGCCGAGCTTGTAGGTCTCTAGCAATTTGGTCGGACGGCTCATGGGAATGCTTCCAGGCGGTGACAGATCACGAACACTTGTGCATCGCGACATCAGGCGCAAGGGAGGAGCCATACGGAAAGTGCAGGCGAGCTACGCGGCCTGGTCCGCGTAGCATGATTCATGTGCAATCCCGGCCATGACAGCGGATTTGCGCTGCCACGGCCCGCGATCTCTCAGTTCGCGCCGAGGAAATCGCGCTTGCCGATCTCGACGCCGTTGTGACGCATGATGCCGTGAGCGGTGGTGGCGTGGAAATAGAAGTTCGGCAGCGAGACCCCGCTGAAGAACTGCTGGCCCTTGAGCGTCATGGTCCGGTCCGGGCCCGCCGGGAAGGTCACGTCCTTGGTGTCGGCGCCTTCGAACTGCTCCGGCTTGTACGATTTCACGTAGTCGATCGTCTTGGCGAGCCGCTGCTTCAGCTCCTCAAACGTCTTTTCCGTGTCGGGCATCGAAGGCACCTCGCTATGGGTCAGCCTGGCGCAGCCCTTGGCGGCGAAATCGCTGGCGAGCTGGATCTGCTTCGACAGCGGCAGCATGTCCGGGAAGAGGCGCGAGCCGAGCAGGACGCCCGGGTCGATCTTTTTGGCCGCGCAATGCGCCTCGGCTTTCGTGAGCAGACCGGTCAGGCTGTTCAGCATTTGCAAGTACGCGGGGACGACGGCGTCGTGAAAGGACATGTGATGCTCGCTTGTGAATGGGAGATCTCAGGAGAAACCTGAGCCACTCACATGGGAGCATCACGGAAAATTACAATCGCGAGAGCGGCTTGTGCGGTGCGAAAATTCTACCGGATCATCCCCGCCGGCTGCGCCTGGGCCGTACCGCCGCGCATCCGCGCGAGCAGCTCGGCGGTCGGCCAGGAATCGGCGGGCAGGCCGTATTTGATCTGCATCGCCTTCACGGCGGCACGGCTCTGCTGGCCCAGCACGCCGTCGACCTTGCCGACGTTGAAGCCGGCCTGGACCAGGAGCTGCTGCAATTGCTTGAGCTCGTTGAACGGCAGTTGCGCGACCGGTTGGGCCGGCTTGCGCATCGGAGCCGCGCCCGCGATGCGCGTGGCGAGATAACCCGCGGTGGTCGAATAGATCAGCGAATTATTCCACTCGGTGTAGGCCGCGAAATTCGCATACGCCATGAAGGCAGGTCCGTTGCGCCCCATCGGCAGCAGCACGGACGAAGCGAGATTGTCGTTCGGCAGCGGACGGCCGTCGGGATAGGTGACCCCCAACTGCGCCCATTTCGAGCGCGGCTGCTGCACCGTGAGGTCGGTCTGATCCCAGGGCAGGTTTTGCGGCACCTTGATCTCTTCGAGCCACGGCTCGCCGCGCCGCCACTTCAATCCGTTGGCGATGTAGTTCGCGGTCGAGCCGATCACGTCGTCCTCGCTGCGCAAGAGATCGCGCCGTCCGTCGCCGTCATAGTCGACGGCGTAGTTGACGTAATGCACGGGCAGGAATTGCGTCTGCCCGAGCTCGCCGGCCCAGGAGCCGACCATCTCGTCGGGTGTGAGATCACCACGGTCGATGATCTTCAGCGCGGCGATGGTCTCGTTCACGAACATCTCCGAGCGCCGGCAGTCATAGGCCAGCGACACCAGCGATTTCAGCGTCGGCAGATTGCCCATGTTGACGCCGAAATCGCTCTCGAGGCCCCAGAACGCAGCGATCACCGCCGGCGGCACGCCGTATTCCTTTTCGGCGCGCGCGAACGCAGCCGCGTGGCTCTTGATGTGCTGCTGGCCGTTCTGCATGCGATAGGGCGCGGCCATGCGGCCGGCAAATTCGGTGAAGAGCTGGCCGAACACGCGCTGGCCGCGGTCGCGATTGACGATGCCCTGGTCGTAGACGAGGTAGGGCGAGGCTTCCGATATCGTCCGCTGCGACACGCCGGCGGTAACGGCCTGCTTTTTCACGTCGGCCAGGAAGCGATCGAAGCTCGCGCCATTGTGGCACGAAGCCGCGCGCGGCGACGGGGTTGCGGCTTTGGGCGCGATGGGCTTGGCGGGTGGTGGCGCGAACTGGGCGGAGGCGGGGAGGGCGAAGGCGAGCAGAGCGGCGGCCGCGATCGCAAATCGGGTCTGGAGCATGAGCTTTCCGGCGGGGAGAAGGGCGCGTGTGGAATCTTGCTAAAGCTTAAGTGAATTGAGCGCCTCAAACCATCCCTTCGTCATGGCCGGGCTTGTCCCAGCCATCCGCGCCTTTCGGGGCTTGTGTAGAGGAAGAACGTGGATGCCCGGGCCTTCGCCGCGCCGAAGCGGCTTCGGCCGCGCAGGCGGGACAAGCCCGGGCATGACGGAAATGCAATGTTGGGCATAGCCGCGGCCCCGCGACGCACCTTGAAACCTTGCACCCGGGCCGGGGTCATCCCTACCTGAATGGCGCCGGCCAGAGGTTTGCCCGCGGCCGCCCTGGGAGACGGCCATGAACTATCTTCGTACCGCAATGCTGCTCGCCGGCCTCACCGCCCTGTTCATGGGCGTCGGCTATCTGATCGGCGGCGCCGCCGGCGCCATGATCGCGCTCGTCATTGCCGCCGCGACCAATCTCTTCACCTACTGGAACTCCGACCGCATGGTGCTCCGCATGTACGGCGCCCATGAGGTCGACCGCGCCAGCGCGCCGGAGCTGGTCGGGCTCGTCGCCGAGCTTGCGGGCCGCGCCTCGCTGCCGATGCCGCGTGTGTTCGTGATGGACGAGGCGCAGCCCAACGCGTTCGCGACCGGGCGCAACCCGCAGAATGCCGCGGTCGCCGTCACCACCGGCCTTGTGCATCAGCTCAGCCGCGAGGAACTTGCCGGCGTGATCGCGCACGAGCTCGCGCATATCAAGCATCACGACACGCTGCTGATGACTGTTACCGCGACCATTGCCGGCGCGATCTCGATGCTGGCGCAGTTCGGCATGTTCTTCGGCGGCCATCGCGACAACAACGGCCCCGGCATCGTCGGCTCGATCCTGATGATGATCCTCGCCCCGATCGGCGCCATGCTGGTGCAGATGGCGATCAGCCGCACCCGCGAATATGCCGCGGACAATCTCGGCGCGCGCATTGCGGGCCAGCCGATGTGGCTGGCGTCGGCGCTGCTGAAGATCGAAGGCGCCGCGCACCAGGTCCCGAACTACGATGCCGAGAGAAACCCCGCGACCGCGCACATGTTCATCATCAACCCGCTGTCGGGCCATGGTGTGGACAATCTGTTCGCCACCCATCCTTCGACGCAGAACCGTATCGCGGCGCTCCAGCAGCTCGCGGCCGAGCTCGGCGCGCAGGCATCTCCGTCGGTCGGCGCCAACGAAAACTATCCGCCGCGGAGCCCGTGGGGGCAGTCGTCCTCACGCGGCCCTTCACCCGRTCCTTCCCGTGGCCCTTGGGGCTGATGCGGAACCGGCCGGAATCGCGCCCGGCTTTGTGACCGGCTTTTGTGACCTGGCGCACACAGGATGGTCCCGGCCGGTGTTAACACCATGGCGAGACTGTTCCTTCGAAAGGGGATGCGTGGCCGGTCCTCTGCCTGCCACGGTCGAAGATGACCAAAGCTGCGGTACCATTGTTGATCGTCCTGGGCGTGCTCATTGGCCTGTCCACGCACACGGTCGTCAATTGCGGGGACGAGGACGAGCCCGACATCTGCTCGGCGGTGATCGGATTCTCGCCGCTGCGGGGATCGCTGATCGCGTTCGCCTATGAAGGGCGCGGACGGATCGCGTTGCGCCACGGCGACTGGCGGCGGGCGATCGCGGATTTCGACGAGGCCATCCACCTCAATCCCAACCGCGCCTCGCTGTATCGCGACCGGGCGCAGGCGCGCCGGCAGAACGGCGACCTGGAGCTTGCCATCGAGGATTACGACGAGGCGATCGCGCATGATCCCAGGCACGCCGCGCCCTATCACCAACGCGGTCTCGCGCTCGCCGCCACCGGCGATCTCGATCGCGCCATCCTGAGCTACAACACGGCGGTCCGTCTCGACCCGTCGGATGCGCAGGCCCGCCTCGACCGTGGCCTCGCATTCCTCGCCCGCGGCCAGGCCGACGACGCCCGCGCCGATTTCGAAGCTGCTCTCGCGCTGCCGGCCGGCAAGGACGGCCGCACTCGCGACGCGGCCCGCGCCAAGCTCGCCGAGCTCGCGAGCGCCGAGCCGAACCAGGCCCCCGCGCCGAGGCGGTGAGATATCTAGAGCCGCATTCGCCGCTGCAACCCTCTCCCCTTGCGGGAGAGGGTGGCTCGCCGCGATAGCGGCGAGACGGGTGAGGGGTATCTCTCCACGATTGATCCTCTCGCAGACGAGTACGCGGCTAGAACCCCTCATCCGGCGCCATAGCCGAAGCTTCGCTTCGGCGTTCTTAAGAACGGCGGCCGAAGGCCGCCTATGCCACCTTCTCCCACAAGGGGAGAAGGAAGAAAGTGCGCGCTTACTTCGCCTTCTTGGCTTTGGCCTTCTTCGCCTTTTTCACCGGCTTCTCCTTCGTCTTCTTCTCCACCTTCGCCGGGATCGGCGTGCTGGCGACGAGGCGCATCGAGTGGGCGTAGCTGTCGGCGACGTTGTCGGCGGACATCTGGAGGCGCTTGGCGGCGGCGGTGGCCTGCTCCATCGTGGCCTTGGCCATCATCTTGAAGCGGTCGCCGGTCTCCTTGCCCTTGGCCTTGGCCGCAAGGCCGTTGAAGCGATCCCGGCGCTCCTTGGCGCGGGTCAAAAGGCCCGTATGCAGCTGTCTGGCCAGTTGCCGGATCACGACATCCAGGTCGGCGTCCGCCATGTTGTTCTATCCTCTTAAAACGGTATCGATGCGGGCGGGACTATGCAGATCGGGCCCCGCCTTGGCAATTCCCGGCGGCGCGTCATCCGCAGCTTCCGGTTACCAAACCAAAAAAGCCGCGCATTTTTGCGCGGCTTTCTGGGGTGGCTTGGCGCAGACGCCTTATTTCAGCGAGGCAACCGGACCGCTCGCCGGTGCTGGATCGGGGTCGAAGCCGAACACGCCGACCAGATATTTGTAATAGTCCGGCATCTTCTCCTTGAGCGCCTCGCGCGACTTCGGGTCGTGGAATTCACTTTTGCCGGCCAGGAAGATGCTGGCTGTCACGGCAAAGAATTCCATGGGATTCTTCATCGCATAGGATTCCTTGGGTAACATATCCTTGGACTTGGCAAGGGCGTAATAGCCGATCACGCCCTTGTTGGCGTAGCCGTCCGGCAGCAGCCGCGCGTGATAGGCGTGCAGCAGCTCGTGCAGCAGCACGGCTTCCTTCTCGTAGCGCATCATGTCCGGCCGCAGCATGATCACGCCGAGGCCCGAATCGACCGCGAGGTCGACGGCGTTCGGATTGGTCCAGCGCTGCTTGTCGGGGTCCCAGACCGTCAGCGTCCGGGGTGCGGTGCGCTGGATGTCCGGCGTGACCCGGCCGTAGCATGCGGTCGCGGCGCCTTCGTCGAGGCAGGCCAGCTCGCTCGCGACGATCGGAACGGTATGGAAGAAGCGCAGCACGCGCGGCGACAGGCCGGAAGCTTCGACGACGTCGATCTGCTGCTTCAGATTGTCGGTGAGCTTGTCGACGTCCTTGCGCTCGGAATTCTCCGTCAGGTCGAACATGTAGCCGCGGTAGCTCTGGAAGCCCGGCGGCAGCGCCTGCGCTGCCCCGGCCGACGCGTCGAGCGATCCGGCATGGGATGGATTGGCGAAGAGCGCGCCCACAACGGTCGCGGTCAGCAGCAGCGCAACGCGCATGATGAACCCCCTGATGTCACTTCACCCGGCAGAATAGGCCGCCGCCGTTTGCGAAAAGTGAGTGGGGCGAGACTAAGGCACCGATGTTGAGGCGTGCTTAACCGTTGGTTGCAGATCGCGGGAATGGATTAGTGCCGGGTTAACCAAGCGTGGATTGGTCGCGCGCTTCGGCGTAGGATCGAAGCCGGGCACATGCCCGACAGCAATAGCCGGAGGAGGATGCCATGTATGCCGCCATCCGTCAGGCCAAGGCGAAAAGCGGGAGCGCCGAAGAGCTGGCGCGCCGCATCAAGGACGGCGCCGTTCCGATCATCAGCGACGTCGACGGTTTCCGTGCCTATTACGTCGTCTATGCCGGCGACGACACGGTCACCGCGATCTCCATCTTCGACAAGTTCGAGCAGGCGGAGGAGGCGAACCGGCGCGCGATCGCCTGGATCGAGAAGGATCTGGGGCCGCTGCTTGCAGGGCATGCGAGCGCCGCAGCCGGGCCGGTGATCGTGCATACGCTGGCGTAGGTGTTAGGCGGGTCAGTCGGGCCACATCTTCCGCTGTCATCGCCCGCGAAGGCGGGCGATCCAGTACTCCGTGACAGCAGTGATGGAGCCGATGGGCCGCGGCGTACTGGATGCCCCGCCTTCGCGGGGCATGACACCGGAGCCCCCTCACAGCTCCCGTGCATTCGAGAACGCGAAACTCGACACCCGCCTTGTCGTCTCATCCAAAATCAGCGTGCGCGTGATCGGCGGCTCGGCGCGCTGGGCGCAGTTTTCGCGTTCGCAGAGGCGGCAGTTGACGCCGATCGGCGTGCCCTCCGTTTTCTCCAAATCCAGGCCGGAGGCGTAGACGAGGCGGGCGGCGTGACGGATCTCGCAGCCGAGGCCGATGGCGAAGCGCGGCTGCGGCAGCGGATGCGGCGCGACGGGGCGTCGCACCATCTGCGCGATCGAGAAATAGCGCGTGCCGTCGGAGAGCTCGATCACCTGCTTCAACAGGCGATCCGGCGTGTCGAAAGTCGAGTGCACGTTCCACAACGGACAGGTGCCGCCGAATTTCGAGAACGGGAACGTGCCGGAGGAGAAGCGTTTCGACACGTTGCCGGCATTGTCGACGCGCAGCAGGAAGAACGGAATGCCGCGCGCGTTCGGCCGTTGCAGCGTGGTGAGGCGATGGCAGACCTGCTCGAAGCCGGAATTGAAGCGCTGCGCCAGCACGTGGATGTCGTAGTTCAAGGCCTCCGCCGCGGCGAGGAAGGCCGGGTATGGCATCATCACGGCCGCCGCAAAATAGTTGGCGAGCGTGATGCGGAACAGGCGGCGTGGCGCGTCGTCGAGCGGGCCGGCGCGGCCGATGATGGTCTCCAGGGCTTGCGCGCATTCGCCCAGGCCGAGCTGGAAGGCGAGCTGGAACGCGCGGCCGGGCGGATCGACCAGCTCGGAGATCAGGAGCTGGCGGCGATGGCGGTCGAAACGCCTGAGCGTCTCGCGCATCACGTCGACCGGCATGATGCGGGTCTGGATCGAATGCTTTTCGCGCAGGCGTGCGGCGAGCGCGGCATAGAGCCCTTCGGCCGGCACGTTCAGTTCGTCGCGAAGCGTCTCCGCGGCCTGTTCCAGCTCCGGAAAATAATTGCGGTTGGCCTCGATCAGCTCGCGCACGCGCTCGACGGGATTGGCCTCATAGCGCGTGCCGACGTCGCGGTCGGCCATGTGCGCCGCGGCCAAGGTCTCGCCCTGGCGGGCCTCGGCATAGGCGGCATAGAGCCGTTGCAGCGCATGGGTGACGCCGGGACAGAGTTCGGCAAGGTCGCGCAGTTCCTGCTTGGGAACGTCGATCTGGCGGAACAGCGGATCGGAGAAGATCTCGTTCAGCTCGGCGAAGAAGCGGTCCTCGTCGGCGGTCGCGAGGTCGCGCAGGTCGAGGTCATAGGTCTCGGCCAGCCGCAGCAGGATCTGCGCCGTCACCGGGCGCTGGTTGCGCTCGATCAGGTTGACATAGCTCGGCGAGATCCCGAGCCCCTCGGCGATCTGGGTCTGCGACAGCCCCAATTGCTGCCGGATCCGCCGGAAGCGCGGGCCGACGAACAGCTTTTTCCCCGAGACGGCGGGCATTTTCAGATCTCCCAAGGGTATGAGAAGCGCATCAAGGACAGGCTTATTGACCTATATTCTTTACAAGATTTACAAAATAACATCTATTACATGTTCTGATGTTACATGACATCACCATTCGAATACAAGGCCCCTGTACGAACTTCGCTTTCTGGCGTTTAGCTCATGACACGCATTTCGCAATGCACTGTCAAAAATGTCGATGACAAGTTGAGTTGTCATCAGCGAAAGGATCGAGCAGATGAATTACCAGCCCCGTGGCATCAACGCCCTGCAGAGCCCGGCCTCGTATCAGAGCGAGATCGAGGCAGCCCAGGCGCTCCTCAAGACCCAGCCGACCTGGAACGGGGTGTCCGCCGAGGCCGTCGCGCGCATGCGCCTGCAGAACCGCTTCAAGACCGGTCTGGACATCGCCCGCTACACCGCGGCGCTGATGCGGACCGACATGGCGGCCTATGACAACGATCCGACCAAGTACACGCAGTCACTGGGCTGCTGGCACGGTTTCATCGCCCAGCAGAAGCTGATCTCGGTCAAGAAGCACTTCGGCGGCAAGACCGATCGCACCTATCTGTACCTGTCCGGCTGGATGATCGCGGCGCTGCGCTCCGAATTCGGCCCGCTGCCCGACCAGTCGATGCACGAGAAGACCTCGGTGCCCGCGCTGATCGAAGAGCTCTATACCTTCCTGCGCCAGGCCGACTCGCGTGAGCTGAACGACATCTTCCGCAGCCTCGATAAGGCGCGCAAGGAAGGCGACAAGACCAGGGAGAAGGAGCTGATCGAGAAGATCGACAACTTCCAGACCCATGTCGTGCCCGTCATCGCCGACATCGACGCGGGCTTCGGCAACGCGGAGGCGACCTATCTGCTCGCCAAGAAGATGATCGAAGCGGGCGCCTGCGCGCTCCAGATCGAGAACCAGGTCTCGGACGAGAAGCAGTGCGGTCACCAGGACGGCAAGGTCACCGTGCCGCACGAGGTGTTCCTGGCGAAGATCCGCGCCTGCCG
This sequence comes from Bradyrhizobium sp. 2TAF36, assembly GCF_052114925.1. Lineage (NCBI taxonomy): Bacteria > Pseudomonadati > Pseudomonadota > Alphaproteobacteria > Hyphomicrobiales > Nitrobacteraceae > Bradyrhizobium > Bradyrhizobium sp. 2TAF36. The sequence continues at coordinate 78,163 of NZ_JBFRFR010000041.1, forward strand.
CCACGCCTTCCTCGAGCTCGGCATCGAAGACGGTGTCGTCGTGACCCGTACCGACTCGCTCGGCGCCGGCCTGACGCAGCAGATTGCCGTCAGCCACAAGCCCGGCGACCTCGGCGATCAGTACAACAGCTTCCTCGATTGCGAGGAAATCACGCCGGAGAACGCCCGCAACGGTGATGTCATCATCAACCGCAACGGCAAGATGATGCGTCCGAAGCGGCTGCCTTCCAATCTCTACCAGTTCCGTCCCGGTACTGGCGAAGACCGCTGCGTGCTCGACAGCATCACCTCGCTGCAGAACGGCGCCGACCTGCTCTGGATCGAGACCGAGAAGCCGCATATCGAGCAAATCGCCAAGATGGTCGATCGGATCCGCAAGGTGGTTCCGAACGCGAAGCTGGCCTACAACAACTCGCCGTCGTTCAACTGGACGCTCAACTTCCGTTGGCAGGTCTACGACGCGATGAAGGAAGCCGGCCAGGACGTCAGCAAGTACAACCGTGCCGAGCTGATGAAGCCGGAATACGACGACACGCCGCTGGCGAAGGAAGCCGACGAGCGCATCCGCACCTTCCAGGCCGACTCAGCCAAGCGTGCCGGCATMTTCCATCACCTGATCACGTTGCCGACCTACCACACGGCGGCGCTCTCGACCGACAATCTGGCGAAGGAATATTTCGGCGACCAGGGCATGCTCGGCTACGTGAAGAACGTGCAGCGCGCCGAGATCCGCCAGGGTATCGCCTGCGCCAAGCATCAGAACATGGCCGGCTCCGACATCGGCGACGACCACAAGGAATACTTCGCCGGCGAGGCTGCCCTGAAGGCGGGCGGCGCCCACAACACGATGAACCAGTTCGGCTAACGCACCACGCTATCCAAGAGGAGACTGACAATGACCAAAGGCAGCAATTTCTGGGTGATCGGCGGCGAGTTCGGTTCGATGAACTTCCACAAGCTCGTGGAAGGCTCCGCCCAGGTGCAGGGTCCGTTCAAGACCCGCAAGGAAGCCGAGGATGCCTGGCGCTCGGTCTCGGAAGAGAACCGCCACAAGGCCGGCGTCCGCTTCTCGATCGTGGAAGAGCCGTCGCGGGTCTCGGCCTGACGGCTGCCTGACTAATTAAGAAGACGTCCAAGGACGGAGGGTCCCATCCGGCGCAAGCCGGGTGGGATCGTCTGTTTTTGGTACAGGTCAATCGGCTGTGGGCGCCGTAAGTCTCTGGAATTGTGAGCCCTTTGCGGACCGTTTGGTTGCTGATAGGTTAATGGCGGAAAGTCGAGGACGAGGCCGACAATGTCAGAGCCTGAGACCAGCGGGACCCATCCCAGCCAGCCGCGCCCGGTGCGGCTGCGCGACGCGCTGCTGCGCGCACGGATCGAGGCCGCCGACCGGACCGGTGTGGTCGTCGATTTGCGCGACGCGGAGGTGGCGCGGCTGGAGATCCTCAACGACGCGCTCGATCCCCTGTTCGCGCAGGTGCCTGACCAGATCGACCTGTTCGATCGCGGCATCAGCCAGGGCGATACGCCCAGACTCTGGATCGATGTCGTCGCACACATCATGATGGGGCGCGACAAGCGGATGTACCGCTTCGTCCAGGACACCCGCTTCGGCCGTATCGTGCTCGCCGAATCGCACGACACCGCAGCGATCGTCGAAGCCGTGACGGACTACGTCGCCCGCCGCATGATCGAGCGCGAGCACGCCATGGTGGTGCCATCAGAGCCGAAGCCCGCGGCCGCCGAGCCGCCGCGCCGCTCGCGCCTCTGGCCGTTCGTGTTCGGATTCATTTTCGGCGCGGCCGCCTTGTTCGGCCTCGCCGTGCTGGCGGCCCTGCGGAGCTGGTGAGACGCTCGCCGTCGTCATTGCGAGCGCAGCGAAGCAATCCAGGAATCTTTCCGCGGAGAAGCTCTGGATTTCTTCGCTCGCAATGACGGCGAACTAGATCAACCTTGCCTGCTTGATCTGCCGGATCTGAAATCCGGATCCGAGGCCCCGCACGGTCTGCTCGCAGCGCCAGCCGGAATTGTCTTTCTCGATCGTGAACAGGTTATACGCTGCCGCCGGGTAACGCCCGTGGGCGAGCGCGGAGGCCGACGGCACGCCGACCGCGGGGATGTTGCCGTTGGGGCCTTCGAACCACATGGTCGAATGAATGTGGTCGTGCCCGTGCAGGATCAGCTCGACGCCGTGACGCTTGATCAGTGCCAGCAGCGCGGCCGCATCGGTCATCCGTTTCTGGCGCGCGCCGGACTTCAGGGGATGATGCACCAGCAGCACGCGGAAGGCGTCCTCGGCGGCGAGGCGGTCGAGGACCGCTTCGAGGGACGCGAGCTGATCGCGGCCGAGCGTGCCCGTCGCCATCAGCGGCAGGGTCGGCACCGCCGTGGACAGGCTGATCAGCGCGAGCGGCCCGCGCCGGCGTACGCCCGGAAAGCCGACACTGCCGTCATCGCCAGTGAGATAAGGCGCAAACGTCTCGCCGAAGCGGTGAGAGGTGGCGCGGACATAGGCATCGTGATTGCCGGGAATGGTGGTGACGCGGTCGGGCGGACCGACGCCGTCGAGCCAGGCGCGCGCTGGCGCGAACTCCGCCTCCAGTGCCAGATTGACGAGATCGCCGGTGACCGCGATGTGGTCGGGCGTCTGCGCCTGGACGTCGGCGACAAGCGCGTCGAGCACCTCGCGGCGCTGGTATTTGTGGCGGTTGCGCGTCCAGTTGACGTAGCCGAGCGCGCGCTTGCCCGCGAGCTCGATCAGCCGTGGCTTCGGCAACGGCGGCAGATGCGGGTCGGACAGATGGGCGAGCGTGAAGGGGGCCATGGCGCGCGATTGCCTCGCTATTCGTCCGCTGTAATGGCAAGGTCGCGAGAACTGTGCAAGCGGGGCCCGGACCGGGGCCTCATGGCAGTTTTCTTGGGAGTTTTCTTGGAAGCCTGATGGGGGATCGTCTGAACAGCGTCCGACGGACATTCGAACCGCTGCTGCGGCGAATCTTCCACGCCTATTTCCTGCTTGTCCGCGGCATGACGCTCGGCGTCCGCGCCGTGGTGCTGGATTCCGAGAACCGGGTGTTCCTGGTCAGGCACAGCTACATCACCGGCTGGTATCTGCCCGGCGGCGGCGTCGATCTCGGCGAGACCATGGAGCAGGCGATGCGGCGCGAGCTCAAGGAGGAAGGGGACATCGATCTCACCGGTGACGCGGTGCTGCACGGCATCTTCCTCAACAGCCACGTCTCCCGCCGCGACCACGTCGCGGTCTATGTGGTCAGGCAGTTCAAGCAGGATCGCGTCCCTGAGCCCAACCACGAGATCGTCGAATGCGGGTTCTTCGCGATCAATGCGCTGCCCGAGGGCACCACACACGGCACGCGGCAAAGGCTCGCGGAAGTGCTGGACGGCAAGCCGCCGACCGCGACTTGGCGTTGAAGCGATCCGGCCGAATCCTCAAGCCCGAACCGGCTGCCCGATCCCCAGCAAGTTACCTTCGCTGTCGCGGAACCAGGCACCTCGCTCGCCAGTACCCTTGCTCGGATAGTTGCCCGTGATCTCCGCAATTCCATCGACGGTCTTCAAGCCGGGCAAATCATAGTCCTCGAACGCCACGCCGCGTGTGCGAAGTTCGCGCACGGTTGCCTCGATATCCTCGACTTCCCACCCCATTTGCGTGTGCGTGCCGGATTGCGTCCCGGCCGAGACGAATATCGCAAACTCGCCGGCCGCGCAGACGTAGCGCAGCCCACCCTCGCGCTGCTCGACCGGCTCGAGCCCGAGCTTTTCCGAATAGAACGCCCGCGCGCGGTCGAGGTCTTTGGCTGGAAGCCGGGTTGCCACCTTCGCGTTCTTCAGCATGCCCGCTCTCCCTGTCTTTGCCTCGCGACGACGCTGGATTTCCTCGGCTACGCGCTCATGACTCGACGCCCCGACGGCCCTCCTTCGCCTGCAGCTCCAGCACCAGCAGGCTCTGCTCCTGGATCAGCGCGCAGTTCTGCCGCTCAAGCCGGTGCAGTCGCGCCGTCATGTTGTGCATGAACGCGAACACCACCAGGAACAGGGCGCCGAACATCACGACGAACGGAAACACGACGCCGGTCAGATGGCTGACGAGATAGGCCAGTGTCGGAAACAGCGTGAAGCCCGCGGGGATGATCGCCACCATGGACAGCATCAGGAAGTCGTAGAGATCGAACTTGCCTTGCATCGTCTTGCGCAGCAGCACCAGCATGTAGATCAGCGCAAAGGCGGAGACGACGACGACCGTCTCCGGACTTGGAAGGGCATCTGTCACGGCTGCCTCCTCAGAATGTTCGACGAGATGATGAGACCACAAATCGGAACGGGGACGCTCGGCGTCATGACGCCCTCACGAGGCGCGCGAGCAGGATATAACCGAGCACCCGGATCATGTAGCTCGCCGACTTCAATCCGTCGATCGAGCTGACGCCGGTCTCGCGCGCCCGCATCTCGACCGGAACTTCGCTGACCGTGAGGCCTGCGCGCATGGCCCAGGCCAGCGAGATCGGCTCCGGAAAATCCGTCGGATACGCTTTTGCGAAGAAGGCGATGGCGGAACGGTCGAGCAATCGCATGCCGCTGGTCGGATCGGTGATGCGGCCGCCGCTGAACAGGCCGTTGAGCGCAAGCACGATCAGCCTGATGCCGGCGCGCCGCATGCGCGTGGAGCAGAAACCGGCATGGTCGATGAAGCGGCTTCCGATGGTGATGTTGGTCGGGTCGTTGCGATAGGCCTCCAGAAGCGTCTCGATGGCGCGCGGATCATGCTGCCCGTCGCCGTCGATCTGGATGCAGAAATCAAAATCCTGACGCGCCGCGTATTTGATGCCGGTCTGCACGGCGCCGCCGATGCCGAGATTCTGCGCGAGGCGGGCGACCGGCGAGCGGCAGCTTGCCACCGCGGATGTCGCGTCCGACGAGCCGTCGTCGACGACCAGGGTGTGGTAGCCGCGGCCGGTTGCTGCGATCTCGCTCAGGAGACCGCCGACCGAGGCCTCCTCGTTGAAGCAGGGAATGATGATGAGGACTCGCGACGAGCCCTGCTGCGGTGCGGCAGCACCGCTGCGGCACGTGTCAGTTGAACCCAAGCCCAGTCCCGTATCGGCCACGTCTGCCTCACCTCCAGAATCCCCACTTTGCTATACTTGCCGGTGCTTTTCCTGTACAGGCGGCGGGCCATTTCAAGCTGCGGGGGCCGCCCGGCGAATGCCGATGAGAGCTGTCAAAGTATTTTTTTCAATTGTGTTTCTGGCAATTCTGGCCAGCAACATCAGGCTGACCTCGCATTGGAGCGAGAGCCGCGGCGTCTATGACGACATCTGCTATCTCAGGCAGGCGCATCTGTTCCAGCGCTTCGGCTGGCAAGGGCTCGACACCAGCCTCGCCCGTGAAACCGACGGCTATCTCGCGGCCAAGTTGCGAAGTATCGATTTTCCGAACTGGAACGAACCGACGCGGGCACCCTGCCACACCCAGACTGCCGACGGCAGCAAATGGGTGATGACGCCGCCGCCGGGCACGGGCTTCGTGCTGGCGCTGTTCCCGGAGGGGTTCCAGGTCGTTCCGCTCTATATGCTGGCCAACGCGATCGTCGCTGGCCTTGCGCTGTTCGGCATGTGGCGGGCGCAGGAGAAGGTCGGCTTGACGCTCGCCGCGTTGCTCGGCGCGCTCTCGATCTACTTCATGATCAATCCGACCAAGGCGAGCTATTCGATGGCGCCGACCATGGTCGTCTGCGCGCTGGCGGGTCTGTTCACCGCAAGACTGTTCGTCGATGAAGGCCGGCGCCGCCTGCTGATGGTCGCTGCCGTCGGCGTGCTGCTCGGCCTGTCCGCGAGCTTTCGGATCGCCAACGTGGTTCTGTCGGCCGGCTATTTCCTGTTCTTCGGATTGTCGTTCCTGATCTGGCGTACCCGCGAGACGTTCGTTTCAGGACTCGCGCTCGGCCTTTCGTTCCTCGTCGGGCTGTTGCCGGTGTTCGCGGCGAACCTGGTCAACTCAGGCAATCCGCTGGTCTCGGCCTATGGCGGCCAGGATACGGCCCCGCGGAGTCTCGACCCGGCCGTGCTGTTGGCCTATCTCCGCGACACGCAGTTCCCGTTGATCGTGATCGCCTGCGTCGGGACCGCGCTGTTGTGGCGCTTCGCCGGCCATGGCGGCGTCAGGAAACTCGCGTTGCTGGTGGCGGGCAATCTCGCGCTGAATCTGGCGTTCTTTGCCACGCATCCGGTCTTCACGCAGTACTATGTCATCCCGATCCTGATGCTGTCGCTCTGGACGCTGCTGTTCGCGGCCGTCCTCAGCCGCGGTCCGGCACAGGGTTTTATCGCCCACGAGGCCGATGGACCGCGGCCGTCTGAGATGTTATCCCGCATCTCGCATTGACGCGTTTTCCTGACGCGAACCTGAAACCACTTCGCTCGAAGACGCATGCCGACATGACCGATCTCTCGCTCACCATCCTTCCGGAAGCCGCCGGCGACGCCCAGGCGATCGAACGGCTGCACGAGCGCACCTTCGGCCCCGGCCGTTTCGTGCTCAGCGCTTACCGCATTCGCGAGCACGTCGACCATCTGCTCGATGTGTCCTTCACGGCCCGCATCGGCACGCTGCTGGTCGGCTCGGTCAGGCAATTGCCGGTGCTGGTCGGCGAGACGCAGGCCCTGCTGCTCGGGCCGCTCACCGTCGAGCCGCCGTTCCGCGACCGCGGCATCGGCCGTCTCCTGATGGAGCGCGCGCTGAAGGACGCCAAGGAGAAGGGGCACCGTCTGGTGCTGCTGGTCGGCGACGAGCCCTATTACAGCCGTGTCGGCTTCAAGCCGGTGCCGAAGGGCCGCGTCACCATGCCGGGCCCGGTCGACGCCGCGCGCATCCTGGTGTTCGAGCTCGTCGACGGCGCTTTCGAGGGCGTGTCGGGGCAGGTAACGCCCGACTGGAGCAAGGCGCGAGGCTAGGGCTACGATACCTCTTGCGGAGTATCCATGATGCAGGTGCGGCCCGCTGATGCCGGTGAAGTCGATCATATCGCTCAGCTGTGGCACGATGCCTGGCATGGGTCGCATGCCTCGCTTGCGCCGCCAGAACTGGTCCGCCTTCGCACGCTCCCGAATTTTCGCGATCGGCTGGCGGTCATGCTTCCCGACATCCGCGTCGTCGGCCCGGCCGGCGCGCCGCTCGGCTTCTGCGCAGTCAGGGCTGACGAATTGTATCAGCTCTTCGTATCGCCGAAGGCGCACGGCGCGGGCGTGGCCGCGGCGCTGATCTCCGACGCAGAGGCCCGCCTTGCCGCGCGCGGCGTGGAGCTGGCGTGGCTCGCCTGCGCCGTCGGCAACGCGCGCGCTGCGCGGTTCTACGAGAAGAGCGGTTGGCGCAACGCCGGCACCTTCGTGATGATGACGGACACCTCGAACGGGCCGTTCCCCGTCGATCAGTGGCGCTTCGAGAAGCGGCTGACGCGCAGCCCGTAGCCCGGAATTCGCTCCGCTCCATCCGGGCTACGGCTCACTCAACGCGCCTGTGCCGGGGCCCGCAGGCCCCGACTGAGTCGCGACTAGAACTTGAAGTTGGCGAACGCCCGCACGCCGATGCCGGGCATCAGAACCTCGTCCTTGGTGTAGGACACCGAGTTGCGGATGTTTTCGTTGAGGAGATTGTTGCCGACGATGCCGGCCGTCATCTCGCGCGCGCCGAACAGACGCGGATCGAGCTTGGTCCTGTAGCTGACCTCGGCCTTCAGCAGATTGTAGCCCGGCGTTGGCGTCTCCGCGATCACGGCGACGTTGTTCTGCGCGAAAGCGTGCAACAGGTTGACGCGCATCAGCCAGTTGTCGTCGCGCCAGAACACGCCGCCGCCTATCCGCAGCGGCGGAATGCGCGGCACGTTGGTGCCGTCGGTGAAGGTGGCGCGCACCACGTCGAACTGGTTCTCGATGCCCCAGATGCCGCCCTGGAATGCGCCGACGTCGAGCTGCGACTGGAATTCGCCGCCGCGGAAATTGGCATTGCGTTGCGAATAGACGGCCTGGTTCAACTCGGCGCCCGGCGTGCCGCAGGACGCAAAACTGTCGTCGCACATCACGCCGGTGAGGCGGCGAAAGATGAAATTGTCGAAATGCGTGTAGTAGACGGTCGCCTCGAACCGGAACGGCCCCGTCGCCTTGCGCAGTCCAACCTCGACCGACTCAGCGGTCTCGATCGTGAGGTTCGGATTGCCGATGTCGAACGTCGCGGTCGCATCATGCGCACCGCGCGAGAACAGTTCGGCCGGCTTCGGCGCGCGCTCGACATATTGTGCGGTGATGCTGCCGACCATGCCGCCCGGCAGGTCCT
>NZ_JBFRFR010000042.1:0-80047 GCF_052114925.1 Bradyrhizobium sp. 2TAF36
AAAGCCAGCCGCACAAACTCGTGGCGCTGATCCATCACTGACACCTCGCTCCAAGGCATGGACGGCCTCCCGAATCGGACCAATCCAGCCAATGTTGATGTGTCAGCTATGTCTCCGAACACCCGTCAGTGATCTGTCCGGGCTAAACAACTAGCCCGGTCATGACGGTAACCAGCTCGTCCAGATTGCAGAAAGGTAATGCCCGCGCGGAGCTGACGCACGTTGCGGCGGTTGGGTTTCCCGCTCATATAATGCTGGTGGCGGCCGCACTCCCGCGGCTTCATCGTTTTTGGTAGGATCCTATGCTCGACGGCCTGCGCCAATTCATCGCCGACATCGTGGCCCCTCATGCCGGGGATCGCGCATTCGGCGATGGCGATTACCGGCTTGCGGCCACCGCGCTGCTGGTTCACGTGGTCTCGCTGGACGGTCAGCCGACGGCGACCGAGCAGCGCAAGCTGCACAGCCTGATCGAAAGCCATTTCGGGCTGGATCGCGGTACCGCCGACCGCCTGATCGCGGACGCCACCCAGGTCGAGGGCGAGGCCGTCGACCTCTATCACTTCACCAGTGTCATCATGCGCTCGCTCGACGAAGAGGGCCGCAAGCGCATCGTCCAGATGATGTGGGAGCTGGTCTATGCCGATGGCCAGGTCTCCGAGTTCGAGGACAACGTCGTCTGGCGCGCCTCCGACCTGCTCGGGATCGCCCAGCGCGACCGGATCGACCTCAAGCATGCGGTCGCAAACCGCGCCGGTGGTCAGGTCAAGGACGGTGCCGTCGGGGGTTGAACCGTCTCGACGCGGTATTATCGGCGGTTGTGCTGACCACATGACGAAACTTTAATATACACCCGTCGGCCAGCCCGGCCCGGATTTCCCCGTAAAATCCGTGGTTTTCCTGCTTCCCTGTTGCCCGCTCAAGCAGCCATGCTGCCGGTGACGCTTGCCTGTCGCGCTCGGYCTATGCTCTCGTTCCGCCATTGCGGGGCCAAAAAACTTCAATTCAAGAGACTTCGATCGTGACTKAGCGGGTAACATTGATCACCGGTGCGTCGGCGGGCATCGGCACGGAGCTGGCGCGTGTGTTCGCCGCCAACGGGCATCGCCTCGCGCTGACGGCGCGACGGGCGGACCGGCTGGAGGCGCTTGCGAACGAGCTCGCCGCCAAGGGCGGCAAGAAGCCGATCGTGATCGCCTGCGACCTGCAGGAGGCAGATGCGGGTGACAAAATCGCCGCCGCGCTCGCCGCCGAAGGTGTCGAGCTCGACCATCTCGTCAACAATGCCGGCTTCGGCGTGTTCGGCGATGCGATCGAGCGCGACCGCGTCGAACAGGTCGGCATCGTCGATGTCAACGTCCGGGCTCTGACGGATCTGTCGCTGCGCTTTGCCGATCAGCTGATCAGGAACAAGGGCGGTCTTCTCAATGTCGGATCGGTCGCGGGCTTTCTGCCCGGCCCCGGCATGGCCGTGTACTACGCGTCCAAGGCCTATGTGATTTCCCTCACCGAGGCCCTGCGGGCGGAGCTCGCGCCGCGCGGCGTTCGCGTCACCGTACTTTGCCCGGGTCCGGTGCCCACCGAATTCCAGGCGCGCGCCGGCGTCGGGTCCGGGCATGACACAACTCTTCTCAACGTGTCTGCCGCCGATGTCGCGCAACAAGCCTATCGAGGCCTGATGGCCAACAAGCGGGCAGTGCTGCCTGGTCTCGGCATCAAGATCGTGCCGTTCGCGCTGCGTTTCTTCCCGCGCGGCTTCATCCTGTCCGCCACCAGCCGGTTCCAGAGGCAGAGGCACTGATTTCTTGTTTTGACGCGTTTTCTTGACGCGAACCGGTATCCACTTCGCTCGAAATCGCTTTGAAGAAAGCTCAAAGCTCCGTAGTGGCCCGGAGCTTGCTTCAATATCGGGACGTGTGTGCGCGAACTCACACGATGTTAACTACCGCTTAGCTATGCTGGCGGTCTGAACCGATAGCACTCGCAGAGGCCATGTCGTTCCGGACGGACAGGTTTGGTGGCGCAGAATTGGTGCCCTTCCCCAGAAGGACGCCGAGCGCCGCCGCCTCCGAAGCCCGGTTGCCGGTTCTGATCATCCTGCATCAGGAATCCTCGACGCCCGGCCGCGTCGGCAATGCGCTGCGCGCGCTCGGCCATCGCCTCGACATTCGCCGACCGCGCTTCGGCGATCCCCTGCCCGATACGCTCGATCAGCATGCCGGCGCTGTTTTTTTCGGCGGTCCGATGAGCGCAAACGATTCCGACGACTACATCCGTCGCGAGATCGACTGGATCGAAATTCCGCTCCGCGAACAGCGACCGTTCCTCGGCATCTGCCTCGGCGCGCAGATGCTGGCGATGCAGTTGGGGGCCCGCGTCGCGCCGCATGCGGAGGCGCTGACCCAGATCGGCTACTATCCGATCCGCCCGACCGCCGCGGGCCACGCGCTCTGCCCGAATTGGCCGGCGCAGGTCTATCACTGGCATCGCGAAGGATTTGAACTGCCCGTCGGCGCTGAGCTGCTTGCGGAAGGCGATGATTTTCCGATCCAGGCGTTCCGCACCGGCAATGCTTTCGGGGTGCAGTTTCATCCTGACGTGACCTGCGCGATGATGCATTGCTGGACCACGCGCGGCTATGACGGCCTCAGCGCGCCTGGCGCGCGCGAGCGGCATCATCATTTCGGGGACCGTGCCGTCTACGACGTTGCGGAGCGGGCCTGGCTCGATCATTTCATCGACGGCTGGCTGGCGCGCCGGCGGGTGCTGGCGCAAGCCGCCGAGTGATCGCGCCTCTGCGCAAGGCCTTCGCGCAAGGCCTTGGCACAAGCTCTTGCCTCACCGTTGGATATGCTAGGCTCGTTCCTAACGAGCGCGCGCGAACGCGTGCCGGCAGACACAGGGAGAGCGTCATGGCCTACGAACACATTCTGTATGAGGTGAGCGACAAGGTCGCGACCATTACGCTCAACCGCCCTGATCGCATGAATGCGTGGACGCCGACGATGGAGCGCGACGTGCGTCACGCAATGGAAGCATCGAGCGCGGATGACGATGTCCGCGTCATCGTGCTCACCGGCGCGGGCCGCGCCTTCTGCGCCGGCGCCGACATGGATGCGCTGAAGGGGCTCGACCCCAACGACGTCAGGCGTGCCTCGAACCTGCCGCCCTTCGACATGAACCGCCGGCCGGACTGGCAGACGCGCTACGGCTTCTATCCGTCGATCGGAAAGCCCGTCATCGCCATGCTCAACGGCGCGACCGCCGGCATCGGCCTCGTGCACGCGCTTTATTGCGACCTGCGCTTTGCCGCCGACAATACCGTCTTCACCACGGCCTTTGCGCGGCGTGGCCTGATCGCCGAGCATGGCATGTCCTGGATGCTGCCGCGCATCGTCGGCCACGCCAACGCGATGGATCTGCTGCTCTCGGCCCGGCGCGTGTCGAGCGACGAGGCGCTGCGGATCGGCCTGGTGAACCGGCTCTGCTCGCCCGAGAAGCTGCGCGAGGAGACCTACGCCTATGCGCGCGACCTCGCCGACATGGTTTCCCCGAGCGCGATGGCCGTGATCAAGCGCCAGCTCTACGAGGTGCCGTTCCAGACCCTGGCGGAGGCGACGATCGAGGCCAACCGCGAGATGATGGTCGCGCTGAACGGCAGCGATTTCCGGGAGGGGGTCGCGAGCTTCATGGAGAAGCGGCCGCCGAGGTTTACGGGGGGGTAGGGGGAGAGGTTTCCGGATGAAGCCCGCCGTCGCCCTGCGGGCTATGGCGTGGCAGCCTTCGCTCACTTCGCTACGGGGGAGCTTGGCTGGCTTGCCTTAGCGGTAGCTCGCGAATGTCAGTGATGGTGGATGGGGTCCGCCGTCGCCCTTCGGGCTATGGCGGGACAGCCTTCGCTCGCTTCGCTACGAGGGAGCTCGGCTGGCTTGCCTAGCCGTAGCTCGCGAAGCGAGCGAAGGCTGGTGGAGCCAGGCGGGATCGAACCGCCGACCTCGTCATTGCGAACGACGCGCTCTCCCAGCTGAGCTATGGCCCCGTTTGGCGGCCGCTCTGGTGAATGCGGCCGACAACCGGGCGCCATTTAAGTCCCCGCCAAGGTCAAGTCAAGGACGGGTGTGACCCGGTTTTAACCATCCCCGGCACCGACTTCCCTTGTTTGGGCCGGGGGGAACCGATATCTAGCAAAAAGCGTCAATCCCGACCGAAAGCCAGAGTCTTCAATGCGTGCCGTTCTCGACATCGTCATCATCGTGCTCGACCTCTACGTCTGGCTGCTGATCGCCTCCGCGATCCTGTCCTGGCTGATCGCTTTCAACGTCGTGAACACCCGCAACCAGTTCGTTTCGGCGGTGGCGGAGTTCCTGTACCGGATCACCGAGCCGGTGCTGGCGCCGATTCGCAATTTCCTGCCCAGTCTCGGCGGCCTCGATATCTCGCCGATCATCCTGATCCTGCTCATCATGTTCATCGAGCGGGTGATCCTGTATTACATCTACCCGAACGTGATCTAAGCAGGCGGGAGCGCCTTGGTTGCGAAAGAGGCCTTCAAGGAACCCTGGCGCTATTCGGTCGCAGGAATCAGCATCGCGCTGCGGGTGACGCCGCGCGGCGGCCGCGACGACATCGACGGGATCGAGCAATTGGCCGACGGCCGCAGCGTGCTCAAGGTGCGGGTGCGCGCGATCGCCGATGGCGGCGAGGCCAACAAGGCCGTTCTGGTGCTATTGGCGAAATCGCTCGGCGTCCCCAAGGCCAGTGTAAAGCTGCTATCCGGTGCCACCTCGCGGCTGAAGCAGATCGCGGTCGACGGCGATCCGGCGCGACTCGGCGAAGCCCTGCGCAAGCTCGCCCAAGCCAGATCGGCAGACGCCAAACCGACAGACCAAGGGAACTGACATGACGGCCAAGATCATCGATGGAAAAGTCATCGCTGCGGAACTCCGCGCGCGCGTCGCTGACGAGGTTGCCCGCGTCAAGCGCGAGCACAATCTGGTGCCGGGCCTCGCGGTGGTTCTGGTCGGCAACGACCCCGCCAGCGAGGTCTATGTCCGCTCCAAGCACACCCAGACCCAGGCGGCCGGCATGGCCTCGTTCGAGCACAAGCTGCCGGCCGACGTGTCGCAGGCCGATCTGCTGGCCGTCGTCGCCAAGCTCAACCGCGATCCGGCCGTGCACGGCATTCTGGTGCAGCTGCCGCTGCCGAAGGGCCTGAACACCGAGGCCGTCATCAACGCCATCGATCCCGCCAAGGATGTCGACGGCCTGCATCCGAACAATGCCGGCCGGCTCGCCGGCGGCTTTGAAGCGCTGTCGCCTTGCACGCCGCTCGGCTCGATCATCCTGACCAAGAGCGTCCACGCCTCGCTCGAAGGCATGAATGCCATCGTCATCGGCCGCTCCAATCTGGTCGGCCGTCCGCTGGTGCAATTGCTGCTCAACGAGAATGCCACGGTGACCATCGCGCATTCGCGCTCGCGCGATCTGCCCGGACTCGTGAAGCGCGCCGACCTCGTTTATGCCGCGGTCGGCAAGCCCGAGATGGTGCACGGCGACTGGCTCAAGCCGGGCGCGACCGTGATCGACATCGGCATCAACCGCATCCCGAAGGACGACGGCAAGACGCGTCTCGTCGGCGATGTCGCCTATCAGGAAGCACTCGCCGTTGCCGGCGCGATCACGCCGGTGCCGGGTGGTGTTGGCCAGATGACGGTCGCCTGCCTGCTGGTGAATACGCTGCGCGCGGCTTGCGCGATCGCCGGGCTGCCGAAGCCGGCGGTTTAACTCCAGGTCTCGCGCCCCGGACGCTGCGCAGCGCATCACTTCGTGATGCACCGCGTCCGGGACACGCAATCTCACGCCTTCTTTTTCTTCTCGCGCTCGATGCCTTCGAGGATCAGCTTCTGCGCGTCTTCCGGGCCGCCCCAGCGCAGAATCTTCACCCACTTGCCCTTCTCGAGATCCTTGTAGTGCTCGAAGAAGTGCTGGATCTGCTGCAGCGTGATGTCGGGCAGGTCGGAGTACGACTTCACCTTGTCGTAGCGCTGCGTCAGCTTCGACGACGGCACCGCGAGAATCTTCTCGTCGCCGCCGGCTTCGTCTTCCATGAACAGCACGCCGACCGGGCGCACGCTCATGACGGCGCCGGGGATGATGGCGCGGGTGTTGATGATCAGCACGTCGCAGGGATCGCCATCATCGGACAGCGTGTGCGGGATGAAGCCGTAGTTACCGGGGTAACGCATCGGCGTGTAGAGGAAGCGGTCGACAACGAGCGTGCCGGCTTCCTTGTCCATCTCGTATTTGATCGGTTCGCCGCCCACGGGGACTTCGATGATGACGTTGACGTCGTGGGGTACGTTTTTTCCGATCGAGACCGCATCGATACGCATTCAAGGCTCCGTTGTTGCCGAGGTTAAATCGCGCCCGGCAGCGATTTTGGCGCTGTCATACGCGGGCTTGGCGCGCCAATCCATCGTGTTTTTGTGAAATAATGAATCCAGCGACTACCGGCTCAAAAGGCAACGGTATCGACGGATGGGAAGCGCTGCCGGCTAGACTTTCAGCAGCTCAATTGGTCCAAGCGAAGGCAACCTTGTCGAGCGACTTCGGCCCGAAACGCTCGGAGGAGCGCGCCACCATGCGGCCGCCCAAGGCGCGGTAGAACTCGGTCGCCGGATCGTTGTCCGAGAGCGCCCACACGACCATGCTCTTCAGGCCGCTCTGCATCAGGTCGCGGCGGGCTGCGGTGAACAGGCGGCGGCCGAAGCCGAGACCCTGGAATTCCGGACGCAGATAGAGCTCGTAGATCTCGCCGTCGAAGTGCAGGCTGCGGGCGCGGTTGCGGCCGTAATTGGCATAGCCGGCGATCTTGTCGCCGAACACGAGCACGCTGACGCGGCTGCCTTTGCGAATCGCACTGTCCCACCACTGCGGACCGCGGCGGTTGATCAGCTTTTCCAGCTCGCCGCCGGGAATGATGCCCTGATAGGCGGAGCGCCAGGCTTCGTCATGGGTGGACGCCACCGCAGTTGCATCTGCAGCTTTGGCCGGCCGGACCTCGATCAGGGTTGTGCTCATGGAGACGATCAAACCAAGTCGCCGCGCCGGCGGCAAGACCTATCGTTAATTATCGGTTAACGTGTGGATTTTGTGCATCAGTATTTTAACCATGTTGTACCGAAAGAAGACAAGACGCCATCTCGAACGGCACCGGCCTGCCATTGCCGGTGCAAAACTGCCCTGCGGCAACCAATGAACCGCGATGGCAACGCAAAAAGTCCGCCGAAAATGATTCGTTCCTGCAGATCCGTTGCTGTCCGTGTTCGCCTGCGGCGATTCATGCGCCTCTTCAACATCTTCGCCCTCCTGCCTCTGCTGCCCTTGCTGATGGCGTCGCCTCTGTGCGCACAGGTCACGTTTGGGTCATCGGGTGAGGAGGGCGAGCCGTTTCGCCGGCAACAATGGCGCGTGCCATCGCCGGATAAAGACATTGCCGCGCATGCGCTGCTGTTTCGCCCCGTCGGCGCCGGTCCGTTCCGGCTTGCGGTGATCGCACATGCCTCGACGCAAAATGTGCTGCGCCGGGCGCAAATGCCGCAGCCTGAATACCGCGCGCTGGTCGCGTTTCTCGTCGCGCACGGCTTCGCCGTGCTGGTGCCGGAGCGGCTCGGCCATGGTGCGACCGGCGGCCGCTRTGTCGAGGACCAGGGCGGCTGCGACGAGGCGGATTACGCGCGTTCGGGCCGCGCGACGGCCGCCGAAATTTTGCTCACGCTGGATTTTTTGCGAAAGCAGGATTTCGTTCGTCAAGACTCGGTCGTCGTGCTCGGCCATTCGGCCGGCGGTTGGGGGGCGTTGGCGCTCGCGAACGCCGATCCGAACGCGATCTCCGCGATCATCGCGTTTGCGCCGGGGCGCGGTGGCCACGCCAATGATGAACCGAACCGGATCTGCGCGCCGCAGACGCTTCTCGCCGCGGCGGCCGAGTTCGGCAAGGCGGCGCGCATTCCCGTCACATGGCTCGTGGCGACCAATGACAGCTATTTCGCGCCGGCGTTCTCGCGGCAATTGGCGGATGCGTTTCGCGGCGGAGGCGGCAGGGTGGACTTCCGCACATTGCCGGTCGTCGGCAGCGAAGGGCATTGGATGATCGAGAGCGAAGCCGGCGTCAAAGCCGCCAGCCGCGAGCTCGGGCTTGCGCTGAACCAGTCCAAACCGGCGGCGGCCAAGAAGCCATGACGCTGTATCTCCTGGTCAAATACCTCCATGTGCTGGGCGCCATCGTCATTCTCGGCACCGGCACCGGCATCGCCTTCTTCATGCTGATGGCGCATCGCACGAACGACGCCGAATTCATCGCGCGCACCGCTTCGGTGGTGGTGATTGCGGACGCGATCTTCACGCTGTCGGCCGTGATCCTCCAGCCGGTGACGGGCGGCGTGCTGATGATGCTTTCGGCCATGCCGATCACGGAACGCTGGCTGCTGGCCTCGCTTGGGCTCTACGTCTTTGCGGGCCTGTTCTGGGTCCCCGTCGTCTTCATGCAGATCGAGATACGCGATCTCGCGCGCAAGGCGGCCGAGCAGCGCGGCGCTCTGCCTGAACGCTACTTCGTGCTCTACCGCCGCTGGTTCGCGTTCGGTTTCCCCGGCTTCGGCGCGACGATGTTGATCCTGTGGCTGATGATCGCGAAACCGTTTTGAGAGATGCGATGACCCAGCAAACCGTTTTGGTGCTCGGCGCCTCCGGCCTGATCGGGCGCTTCGTCACCGACGATCTGCGCGTGCGGGGATTTCGCGTGGTCGGCGTCGCGCGCAGCCTGTCGCCCGCGCAGAAGATGAGCGCGCTGGACATCGGGCAGCCGATCTTGTCGCTCGGTGCAGCCGCGCTGATGCGCCTCTTCAGCGAGCACGCCGTTGACGTCGTCGTGAACTGTCTCGGTGTGCTCCAGGACGGTCCCGGCAGCGACACCGGCGCAGTGCATCGCGATTTCGTCGCGCGTCTGCTTCAGGCGATCGCCGACAGCGGCCGCGCGATCCGGCTGGTGCACATCTCGATCCCCGGGACGGCGGAGGCGGATCGCACCGCCTTCGCGACGACCAAGCGCGCAGCCGAACGCCTGGTTGCAGCCTCCGGCATTCCCCACGCTGTCCTGCGGCCCGGCTTCGTCGTCGCACCATCAGCCTATGGCGGCAGCGCGATGCTGCGTGCGCTCGCCGCCTTCCCGCTCGATCTGCCGCAGAAGGAGATGTCGACGCCATTCCAGTCCGTCGCAGTCGAGGACATTTCGGCCACCATCGCCTGGCTCGCCGCGCGCGATATCGACGACGCCTCAGTCAAAGCCGTGACGTGGGACCTGATGCAGGCCGAGGCAGTCACCATGGCCGGCGTCATCAAACAGTTCCGCCACGCCTTCGGCACGGCCGGCTGGCCGCGCCTCGTGATGCCATCCTTCATGCTCGATCTCGGCGCGCAGATCGGCGATCTCGCCAATTATCTCGGCTGGATGCCGCCGATGCGCTCCACCGCCATCGCCGAGCTGCGCCGCGGCGTGACCGGCGATCCCTCCGCCTGGATCGCCGCCACGGGCATCGTGCCGAAGACGTTGACTGATACGATCGGGCGCCATCCCGCCACCATCCAGGACAAATGGTTCGCGCGACTATTCCTGATCAAGGCGCTGATCTTCGCCAGCCTCATTGCGTTCTGGCTCGTCTCCGGCTTCATCGCGCTGTTCGTCTCCTACCGCGCCGCCGCCGGCATCCTGACCGCGCACAATTTTTCGCCCGCGCTGGTCGATCCCATCACCATCGGCACCAGCCTGATGGACATGAGCATCGGCATGCTGATCGCCTTCCGCCGCACCGCGGCGATCGGTTTGATCGCAGGCATCGTCGCTTCGCTCGGCTATATGGTCGGCGCGGCGATCCTCACGCCCGACCTCTGGATCGAGCCGCTCGGCGCGCTGGTGAAGACAGGGCCGGCCATCGTGCTGATGCTGGTCGCGCTGCTGGATAATCGCTAGCGTTTTCGAGCGAAGTGGATCCCGGTTCGCGTGAGGAAAACGCGTAAGATAGAGAGACTGATGAGCAAATGGCCCGACGATGACGTGATCCTGTTCGACGGCGTCTGCATCTTCTGCTCGCGCTGGGTCCGCTTCGTCGCCAAGCGCGACACGGCGAGGCGGTTTCGCTTCACGCCGATCCAGTCGGATTACGGGGCGCGGCTCGCACGTACGTTTGGCATCGATCCTGACGATCCCGATACCAATGCGGTGGTCCATGACGGAAAGGTCTTTATGAAGTCCGACGCCGCGCTGACCGTGCTGTCGCATTTGCCGGGATGGCGTTGGGTGCGGATGTTGTTTGCCGTGCCAAAACTGCTGCGAGACCCCGTGTACAGCCTCATCGCGCGCAACCGCTACCGCATCTTCGGCAAGTATGACGCCTGCTTCGTTCCCGATGCGGATTTGCGGGTGCGGGTGATTGAGTAGGAGCTCGTCAGGAAAACGAAGCTTCGTAGTTGAGCGGCGAAAGGTGAACGAGCTTCTCCAGTGGCGGAGTTAATTCAAACATCCGAGGGTGCGCTGAGAAATCAAAAACGCGGCAAAGTCGAAAAGCTTCAGGGCGTTCTGAAGCCAGAGATAGTTCGTTTCTCGTGATGTAAAACGGTGTGACGTCTGCGCCAACCGTTGTCTTCACCTCAAGTAGGCGTTCTCTGCCTTGCGCATCAAATGAAAGTATGTCGTAACCAGCGCCGTCACCGAGCTCCTCCGATATCCATCTGATTTTCTTTACGAGGTCGGGCCGATCGAGCTGCTTGAGTCTTTGGCGCTCGTAGTGGAAGACCAGCTCTTCTCCATCGCGACCCAGTTTGCGATTGCGGAAATCGCGTTCAACCGGATTAAATTTGCGGACTAACCGCTCAATATTCGTCTTAGGCTGCGTGGCAGGCAAAAGAGGCGGTGGATTTCCAACAAAAAGCGCTTGCCGCTCCGCCAGCCCGTCGATGGCTCTCTCCGGGTGGAGAGCCATCGGATGCAAAGAAAGATAGCGGTCAATGGCTGCGATGATAGCTTGTTGGTAGTTGGCCGCAGGCAGATACCCCGCAATTCGCGGGAGACCGAGTTTGAGAAGTACCGCAGAAATGTTCTGATGCTTGAATTCGATAGAGCCCTCAGATCGGTCGATATGACCTCGAAGAAGACGATTGTGTTCGGCCTTGTTATAGGGCCTTCCAATGGCCTCGTCTTGGAGCATCAAGAAATAGTCGGCGACGATGAGATCGAGCTCTGTGTCGGTCCAGTTTCGCCGTTCCTTAGGCTCTTGTGGCATTGCCGCCTGTACCGTCCCCGCGGCCGTCTCGTTTTGTGATCATTCGCCCCAGCTCGATGCCATTGAGAATGGCTTTTTGGC
Source organism: Bradyrhizobium sp. 2TAF36 (assembly GCF_052114925.1). Classification (NCBI taxonomy): domain Bacteria; kingdom Pseudomonadati; phylum Pseudomonadota; class Alphaproteobacteria; order Hyphomicrobiales; family Nitrobacteraceae; genus Bradyrhizobium; species Bradyrhizobium sp. 2TAF36. The sequence goes on from NZ_JBFRFR010000042.1 coordinate 11,418, forward strand.
GCGGCTCGCGCAAGCGGACCTAAGATTAAGTCTTGGTGGTTCTTGCCAGCGCTTCCCTCGCCGCCCGCTCCCCGCTGTCCCTGGCGCCATGCGCCGTCGTGAAGAAGCTTGGCGACGTCGCTTCTCCCGCGAAGAACAGCCGCCCATCCACCGGCGCTGCCAGCACCGCGCGGTCTCCAGCGTGCCCTGGCAGTGCGTGTGAATACGATCCTCTCGCGAAGGGGTCGTGGGCCCAGCGCGATTCGTACAGCGGCTTCAGCTTTCGCCTGATGTCGTTGCCGAGAAAGCCTGCGATCTCGTCGATGCTGTGCGCGGCGATGGCGCCGTCGCCGGCGTCTTCCAGCTCGCGGGCGAAGCTGCCGCCGAAAAAGCCCTCGATGCAGGGCTGGCCGAACGGGCGGATGTGGTAGGTGCCCATCTCGGTGCGCATGGTGGCGCCGCGCAAATTGCCCTCTTTCGGAAAGGCTTCTGCATCGTCGAGCGCCAGCGTCACCTTGTCGTCGACGCCGAGCGGCAGGCCGGCTGCCGCATCGACCTTGGCGGGCAGCGGCGGTGAGAAGCGGATCGCCTCATCGGCGATGAGATTGGTTGGAACGGTGACGATCGCCTTGTCGGTGGTCAGCGTACCCTGCGACGTCTCGATGCGGAGGCGCTGGCCGGAATGATCGATCAGCGTGACATTGCAGCCCAGGGCCACCGGGCAGGGGGCGCCATAGGCCGCGACCAGCGCGCCATAGCCACGGCGGACGCGCCAGTTGAGGTCGCTGTCTTCGTAGGCGTCCCAGTCCAGTGTCGACATATCCTTCAGTTCGCAGCCATTGATGTAGGTCGAGACCGCATCGATCACGGGATTCCAGCGATTGCCCGGATCGAGGCTCAGGCTCGCGGGCTCGTCCTTGCCCTTTTGCGCGGCCTGCCACAGCCGCTCGTAGAATCCGTCCATCGCGCGCATGAAATCGTCGCGCTCGGCCTGCGGAAACGCGTTGCCGAAGGCGCGCTCGCGCCAGGGCGGCAGGTCCTTGTTGACCTCGAAGCCGAGCTGCTTTGCGATTCCGACGAAGGAATTCTTGTCGGCCGAGTGCAGCCAGCCGCAGCCGACGTCGAAGGTCACCTCAGGCGAGGCCTGCACGGTCCAGGCGCGTCCGCCAATCCGGTCGCGTGCCTCCAGCACGATCATGGAGAGGCCGGAGCCATGCAGCGCATGCGCCGCGCCGAGGCCGGCTGCGCCGGCGCCGATGATCGCGACGTTGACGGAGGAGGGCAGGGAGGTCATCAGCGGGCTCTAGCACGTTCGCGAAGAGCGCTGAAGCCACCACAAAGTGAGGTGTCATCACCCGCCTTGTGCGCACGTTGTGCACTGGGGCGAGTGATCCATCTTCGTAGGGTGGGCAAAGGCGCTCTTGCGCCGTGCCCACCATTGTCGACCGGGATTTCAAGTGGTGGGCCCGCTACGCTTGGCCCACCCTACGGCACTACGGTATGGAGCGGCTTACGCCACCGCTTCCTTGGACTTTTCCGCGCGCTTGCGCTCGTTCGGGTCGAGGTGCTTCTTGCGCAGGCGGATCGACTTCGGGGTGACCTCGACGAGCTCGTCGTCCTCGATATAGGCGAGCGCCTTTTCCAGCGTCATGCGGATCGGCGGGGTCAGGCGCACCGCTTCGTCCTTGGACGTCGTGCGGATGTTGGTGAGCTGCTTGCCCTTGAGCACGTTGATCTCGAGATCGTTGTCGCGGGTGTGCTCGCCGACGATCATGCCCTTGTAGACCTTCCAGCCCGGCTCGATCATCATCGGGCCGCGGTCTTCCAGCTTGAACATGGCGTAGGCCACCGCTTCGCCCTGGTCGTTGGAGATCAGGACGCCGTTGCGGCGGCCCTGGATCTCGCCCTTGTACGGGGCATAGCCGTGGAACAGGCGGTTCATGATCGCGGTGCCGCGGGTGTCGGTCAGCAGTTCGCCCTGATAGCCGATCAGGCCGCGGGTCGGCGCGTAGAACACCAGTCTCAGGCGGTTGCCGCCGGACGGCTTCATCTCGACCAGCTCGGACTTGCGCTCGCTCATCTTCTGCACGACGACGCCGGAATGCTCCTCGTCGACGTCGATCACGACTTCCTCGATCGGCTCCATGGTGGCGCCGGTCGCTTCGTCCTTCTGGTACACGACGCGCGGGCGCGACACCGAGAGCTCGAAGCCTTCGCGGCGCATGGTCTCGATCAGGATCGCGAGCTGCAATTCGCCGCGGCCGGACACTTCCATCGCATCCTTGTCGGTGGCCTCGACAACGCGCAACGCGACGTTACCCTCGGCTTCGCGCAGCAGACGGTCGCGAATCATGCGGCTCGTCACCTTGTCGCCTTCAGTGCCGGCGAGCGGGGAGTTGTTGACGATGAACGACATCGACACGGTCGGCGGGTCGATCGGCTGCGCCGGCAGCGGCACCTCGACGGTCGGATCGCAGAAGGTGTCGGCGACGGTGCCCTTGGTCAGGCCGGCAATGGCGACGATGTCGCCGGCTTCGGCTTCATCGAGCGGCGTGCGCTCGAGACCGCGGAATGCCAGGATCTTGGTGATGCGCCCGGACTCGACCAGCTTGCCGTCGGCATGCAGCACCTTGACCTGCTGGTTCGGTTTGAGCACGCCCGACGAGATGCGGCCGGTGATGATGCGGCCGAGATAGGGGTTGGCCTCCAGGATGGTACCGATCATCCTGAACGGCCCTTCCTCGACCGTCGGCGGCGCGACGTGGCGCAGGATCAGGTCGAACAGCGGCTCCATGCCCTTGTCCTGCGGACCCTCGGGGCTCTCGGCCATCCAGCCCTGCTTGGCCGACCCGTACAGGATCGGGAAGTCGAGCTGCTCCTCGCTGGCGTCGAGCGCCGCGAACAGGTCGAACACCTCGTTGATGACTTCGGTCGGGCGCGCGTCGGGGCGGTCGACCTTGTTGATGACGACGATTGGCTTGAGGCCGACCTTGAGCGCCTTGGAGACCACGAATTTGGTCTGCGGCAGCGGACCTTCGGCGGCGTCGACCAGCACCAGGGCGCCGTCCACCATGTTCAGGATGCGCTCGACCTCACCACCGAAATCGGCGTGGCCGGGGGTGTCGACGATGTTGACGCGGGTGTCCTTCCACTGCACCGAGGCCGCCTTGGCCAGGATGGTGATGCCGCGCTCACGCTCCAGATCGTTGGAGTCCATGGCGCGATCCGTCACCTTCTGGTTCTCGCGGAACGTACCGGATTGCTGGAGGAGTTTGTCGACCAGGGTCGTCTTGCCGTGGTCGACGTGGGCGATGATGGCGACGTTACGGAGGTTCATGAGTGAGCTTCTTTGCGGTCGGACAATGGGTTAAGCGCGATCTCGCCGGTCGGACCGGGACCTCTTCTCGAAACAACGCTGGAAGACTGGAAACGGGCGCTTTCCGCCCAAAAAGGGCCGCCCGGCCATCTCGACCAGGCACCCTACGCGTTGCGGCGCAATATATGCAAAAACCGCCAAAAAACAATGTGTTCTTTGCTGGTTGGTTGACTGAATTTTGTCCGGGAATCTCCGGGGGTTAGGGCAAATTCAGCACCAAACCGGCCTTTGCTCGGGGACGGGGCCTCGATCAGCCCTGCGCCGAGCCGGGGCTGGTCTCCTCGGTCGGATAGACCCCGCGCAGCACCTCCTCGAAGTGCATCTTCACCGCGTCGTTGCACAGGCAGGCGCGCAGGCGCAAGCCGTCGAGGTTGCGGACCAGGATCGCGCCGCGTCTTGTATCGAGCACGCCCTCGGCCTTGAACGACTGGAGCACGCGGCTCGCATAGCTGCGGCCGACCCCGAGCAGCGTCGCGAGCTGCTCATGCGTCAGCGGCACGCTGCTCTCGTCGCCGGTCCGCTCCATCGCCGCAATGATCCACTTTGCCGTACGCTGTTCGATGGAGTGGATGGCGTTGCAGGCGGTGGACTGGAACATCTGCGCCAGCATGCAGTCGGCATAGCGGGCGAAGATGTTGCGCAGCGAGGCCGAGCGCATCTTGGCAGCGTCCAGCTTGGCGACGTGAATGCGCGCGAATGGTCCGCCGAATTTCACGCAGATGCGGGTATAGGCCGGCAAAAATCCCTCACTGACGATGCCGCCCACTGCGCCTTCGCGGCCGACCAGGATGGTCTCGACGTCGCGGCCGTCCTCATTGGGAACGAGAAATGTCGCGAGCGACGGCCCGCAGGGGAAGTGCACGACCTGGACATCGTCGCCGGGACTGTAGAGCAGCTCGTTGGCCCCGGCGGTGTCCAGGGTGACGTGCGGTGCCAGCAGCGCGTAGTCAGCCGGACTCAAGCGTCGCAGCAGATTGTTGGCCGGCCGGCTGCCGACTTCGGTTGTCTTGCTGATGCGCGCGTCCATCGTAAATCCCCTGCTCTCCTTTCAACACTAGCGAGGTCCGATCATGGGCTATGTGCACAAGTGGACAGACGTCAAAACTGTTCTGTGATGAGTTTCGTTCCGGGAACCCTCCGATGCGCTGGGCGCAGGCGTCGGGATGAGGCTGTCCTCGATCGGTAAGAACATGCAGCCCTCGATATCCACCATCATGATACCTGCTACCCCGGACGGCTCGACCGGCATGCCCGCCGATGTTCTGATCGTTGAAGACGATCCGATCATTGCGATCGATTTCGAGGATCGCCTGCTCGGATTTGGCGTGAGGAGCGTGCGCACCGTGGGGTCGGTGGCGCAGGCGCTGGCGGCGATCGCAGCGCGCGCGCCGGATTTCGCTCTGCTCGACGTCGAACTCGGCCGCGAGAAAAGCTTTGCTGTCGCCGACCGGCTGGCGGCGGCGCAAATTCCCTTCGTCTTCGTGACGGGCTACGGCGCCGAGGATCGGATCGCTCCCGAATTCAAGACGCGGCCGCGGCTGCAAAAGCCGTGYTCGAGCGAAGCGCTGGAGGCCGCGCTGCGCTCGCGCGGCGCCTGATCGCCCGTCGACGTTCTCCCGGCTTCAGGCCAATTTCGGATCGAGCGTGGTCGACCACAGCGCGACGTCGGCGCGGTCGCGCAAGGTCACCGTCATCTGGCCGGATGCGCCGTCGATCTTGACGTGACCGAAGAACTGCATGCCCGCGGACGGCGGCAGGTTCTGGTTGTCCTTGCCCGGCGCCTTGACGAAACGCACCTCGGGCCCAAAGGTGTTGTCGAGCGCATTTGGACCAAAGGTGCCCGCATGCAGCGGGCCCGAGACGAATTCCCAGAACGGCTCGAACTCCTGGAATTGCGCCTTGTTCGGATCGTAATAATGCGCGGCGGCGTAGTGCACGTCCGCGGTCAGCCACACCGTGTTGCTGATCGGCGCCATCTTGATGAAGCGCAGGATGTCGGCGATCTCGAACTCACGGCCGCGCACCGGGCCGTCGCCCTGCGCGATGGCTTCCGATCCGCCCTTCGGCGTGTCCGACACGACGAGACTGATAGGCATGTCGGAGGCGATCACCTTCCAGGTCGCGCGCGAATTCAGAAGGCCGCGCTTGAGCCAGGCGATCTGGTCCGGGCCGAGAAAATAGCTCGCGGGCCCGTAAGCGGTTTCGAGATTGGCGCCGTTCGGGCCGCGATAGCTGCGCTCGTCGAGCACGAACACGTCGAGATGCGGGCCGTAGGAGATCTGGCGATAGACGCGGCCCGGCTCAACGATGCTCTCCCGCATCGGATACATCTCGTGAAAGGCGCGGCCGGCGCGGGCTGCCAGCAGGGAGATGTCGCGCACCTTGTAGGACGCCGGCAACTCCTTCGACAGCGACCAGTTGTTGGTCACTTCATGGTCGTCCCACTGCACGAAGATCGGCACTTCGGCATTGAAGGCGCGGACGTTGTCGTCGGTGAGATTGTATTTGTGCGCGGCGCGGTACTCGTCCAGCGTCTCCGCGACCTTGGCCTTCTCGGGGATGGTGACGTTCTTCCAGATCTTGCCGTCGGCGAGCTTCACCTCGGATTCGATCGGGCCGTCGGCATAGATCGTGTCGCCGGAATGCAGGAGGAAATCCGGGCGATGCTTGCGCATCGCGGAGAAGGTGAACATGCCGCCGTCATCGGGATTGATGCCCCAGCCTTGCCCTGCGACGTCGCCGCCCCAGACAAAGCTGACGTCGCGACGATCGGCCGGCGCGGTGCGGAAGCGGCCGACCACCGGCTCGCCCTCGATCGCTGTATGCGAGAGATCGCGAAAGCGGACGCGATAGAAGATGTCCTGTCCGCCCGGCAGGTTCTCGATCAGCATCTTCGCGGTGAAGTCGCTCTCCGGCAGCGCCGCGATCGGCGGCAGCACGCGGGCATCCCTGAAGGACTCGGTCGTGGCCACCTCGACCAGCATCTGCGATGGCCGGTCAGTGCGCGCCCAGACCACGCCACCGTCGACCGTGACGTCGCCGGACTGCACGCCATGCGTAACCGCCGGCCGGTCGGCCGCTCGCGAGAGATGGGGCATCGCGATCGCGCCGACTGCGCCGGCGCTGGTGGTGAGGAAGCGGCGGCGGGAGAATTTGATGTTCATGGCGGCTTCGCTTTTTGTCTCGTGCGCATCTCGCGTCGTCATTCCGGGACGGTCCGAAGGACCGGACCCGGAATCTCGAGATTCCGGACTCGCGCTGCAGGCGCTCCGGAATGACAGCGAAAGCTATACTGAGACAGTATGACGCAGCAATAACGCGGCAGGCGTTTACGCGTTGCCGGCGGCCCTGAATTGCGCGCCTGCGCGCTGCAGGCTTTGCGGCATGGCAAACAGCACGGCCTTGCGGTCGGCGACGGCGGCGTGGAACTGGTCGAGCACGATGTTGATGGCGGTGAGCCCGCCCTCTTCGATCGCGCCGTGATCGAAGCAGCGCAGCGTGTCGCGCAGGATTTCGTCAGCCTCGGTTTGCATCTGGTCGAGCTCGTCGGTCGTCTCGCTCTTGCGCGCCGCCGCGATCAAGTCGAACAGGCGGTCGCGCAAATGGCTGTTGTTGTCGCGCTCGTCCTTCTTGAGGTAGCCCGCGAACCAGGCGCCGATCGAGCCCATCGCCGAGAGCGCCATCAGCGTCCACCAGATGTAATCGCTGTATTTGTCGAGGAAGGTCTTTTCCTCGCCGTCGACGAAGGCGGCGGCGCCCGGATGCACGGGGATCACCGCATCCTTGTCGGTGTCGGGCGTCTCGATCTTCGCCGCCATCGGGAATTCCGCCACCAGTTGCTGGCGCACGGCGAAGAGCTGGCGCGTGAACGCCGCGATGGTGGTATCGGACACACCTTTGCGCGCCACGATGTGGTGCGAGAAGCTGATGGTCTTGACCTCGTCATCGGGGCGATCGGGCGAGCCGCCATAGGTGCCGGCGGGAATCTCCGATGCTTCGTAGACGGGATGGTTTTGCGCGATCGCGTCCGCGGAATCGATCGCGAGGAACGTCGGCGTGCCGCTGTCCTTGGCGGAAGCCGCGATCGCATCCGACGTGATCTTGCTGTTGACGGGGCCGGCTGCGAGATAGGCATCGGCCTTCTGGGCCTTGATCGCCTCGGCGGCTTCATTGGCGGGGAACTGTATGACCTCGACCTTGGCGGGATCGACGCCGTATTGCTGGAGGATCACCTTGAGCAAATTGACGTTGGCCTGGGTTCGGCCGATCACCCCGACGCGATGGCCGGCGAGCTGCGCGATCTTGGTGATCTTCGCGCCCTTCTTCTTGCCCTTGCCGGGCACGGACCACAGCACCACGACGTTCTTACGCAGGGTCGCGACGGCTTGCGCGTTCTTCGGCACGTCGACGTCGCCGCGCACGATGGCGAGATCGACCTTGTTTTCCGCGAGCGCATCGGCGCTGGCGGTGGCACCGTCGGTCTGGATCGGGCGTAGCCGCACAAAGCTTTTGTGTTGCGCGAAAGCCTGCGTCAGCGCCTGCACCACCTTGAGGTCGTCGCTATTGGCCGGACCGACCGCGATCTTCAGCGTCACCGGCCGCATCGCGAAATAGTAGCCGCCGACGAGCGCGCCGATGATCGCAAGCACCAGCGCCAGAGACACGAGCGCCGTCTTCCGCGCCGCTGATCGCGGCGAAGGCGGGGTGGGCGCTTCGGCCAGGTCCAATCCCCCGGTCATCGATCTCCCAAACAGGCGCTTGAGGCTCAGTTTCATCTTGGCCGGCGATTTACACCTGCAATCATAGCAAATTTCTTGTCCTGCGGGGTTACATCTCCGTCATGGTTAGCGGATGGACCAAATCCGGTCTGAACCGGGGCCATATGCACGGTGTTAGGGTAAAGTTCCCCTGAAAATGGAGGCGATCATGGCAGAGCGGCTGACGCCGGAAGCACGCAAGCAGGCACTGGGCGCCATACCGGGCTGGACCGAGGTTCAGGGCCGCGACGCCATCGGGAAGACCTTTGTCTTCAAGGATTTCAACGAGGCGTTCGGGTTCATGACCCGCGCGGCGCTGGTTGCCGAGAAAATGGATCACCACCCCGAATGGCGCAACGTCTACAAGACGGTGGAGGTGGTGCTGTCGACCCATGACGCCGGCGGCGTCACCAAGCTCGACATCGAGCTCGCCAGGACGATGAACACGATCGCCAAGCTGACAGCCACCTGACACCTTGCGAGGATCGGCTGCATCCCCATGTTGTGATCAGCAGGAGATGCGGCCATCTGCCGCCCCTGGCTGAACGGGGAGTTTGTCGAACATGGCTGCCGAACACAGCGTCGGCTTCGAGCCGGCCGATCGGCTCGCGGAGGATCATGAGAGCGTGCGCCGCCGTTTCTGGCGCAAGCTGAAGCGTGTCGCCGTGCAATTGCCGTTCGCGGAAGACCTGCTCGCGGCTTATTACTGTGCGTTTGACCGGCAGACGCCGCGCCATGTCCAGGCGTCGCTGCTCGGAGCGATCGCCTATTTTATCATGCCGTTCGATTTCGTCCCCGACGTGATGCCGATCCTCGGCTTCACCGATGACGCCGCCGTGCTCGCCACCGCCATCCGCATGGTCGCCAGCCACATCACGACGGAGCACCGCGAAGCCGCCCGCGCCGTGCTGAAGCGCGGGGTGGATGGTGCGGAGGCGGCGCAGTAGGCGTTGTTGGCGACACGCCGTGGCCACGTCCACCGCTGTCATTCCCCGCGACCCGGCTACGCCAAGGCTTCGCCGGGGTTGCGGTCCAGGGCAGCCGAAGCTTTAGCGTAGGCGGCAGGCGGGGAATCCAGTACCCCGCGGCCTCTCGATTCAATCACTGACGTCACGGAGTACTGGATCGCCCGGTCAAGCCGGGCGATGACAGCGAGTGTGTGAGTGCCGCTTGCGACACCATCGGCCGCAATGCCGCTCGTTACTTCTTCTCCGCCCGCGCGTTCCCCGCGTCCCACGCCTGGAATTGCTTGAACAGCGCTTCCCTGTCTGCGTCGGACACCTTCTGGGCCGCGGGGTTCTGCTTGAGGAACGCCTCGAAGCGCTCCCGGGTCACCGGTTCGACGCCGTGCTTGTCGAGCCATTGCTGCGCCACCGGCAATCTGTTCCAGCCCGTCAGAGGTGCCGGGAGCGAGACTTCCTTCCACTTGGGATGGAAAGGCGGGTTCTGCAGGGTCGGGAATTTCGTGAAGAACGCATCCACGAACAGCGCAAGCTTACGGTAACGGTCGGTGTTGGGCGCCCAGTTGTAGGCCGCGAGCACCGCCGGCACCGCGATGGTGTCCACGTTCTCGCCTTCCTTGATCAGGTTCGGATAGTCTTTGGCGGTCAGCGTCGCCGGCAGATAGTCGCTCTGGAGCGGCTTTGCATAGTCGACCCCCGCGAGGTGGAAGCGGCCGTCATTGCTGAAGGTCGACACTGACTTGTACGGCTTGCCGCCGACCACGATGACGGCGTCGATCTCGCCGGCTTTCAGCTTCTCCATCGCGATGCGCTGCTCGACATAGACGAAGTTCGCCTTGATCCCGAGCCGTTCGAACACCGTCRGCGCGGTGACGAAGGTCCCGCCATTGGGCAGATCGACGCTGACCTTCTTGCCCTCGAGATCCTTCAGCGTCGCGACCGATTTCGGCGCGATCACCTGCATCTCTTCATTGTAGAGCTTGGTCACATAGGTGAACTGCTTCTTGATGTCCTTGGCAAAGCCCTTGCGCTCGAGATAGTCGAGCGTGTCCGCCCGCACGATGCCGAGATCGACGCCTTGCAGGAACAGAATGTCGGCGACGCTCTGCACCGAGCCGCGGCCGACGATCGGTAGCACGCGGATCTTGTTGCCGTCGTCGAGCACGGAGGCGAGGTCGGCGCCGAACTGCACGTAGGTGCCGCCGATCGTGCCGGTGATCAGCGTGACCGTATTGGCGTTCAGCGACTGCTTGGTCGAGGTCGAGCCGAACTGGAAGATGGCCTTCAGGCCGTCCGAGACCTTGGCCGGATCGTACTCGGTCTGCTCGGCGCGTGCCGCGAAGGCGCAAATCGTCATGATGGCGGCAACCGCCATTCCCAAAGCGTTACGCATGATACCCTCTGAAAAGTTCTAGTTCTGAAGCTGAGCGAGGCGCTGCCGCGCCTCCGCCGATCCGAGTGCCGCGGCCTTCTGGTACCAGTCACGCGCGACGGTCGCGTCGCCGGCGATGCTCCGCGCGTCGCTGGTGCCCAGCACGGCCGGGTCATAGGTCTGCGCCAGCAGAAACGCGGCCGTTGCATCCTGTGCATTGGCCGCGCGCTCGAGCAGCAGGCGGGCTGCAACAATATCGCCGATCCTCAACAGGCTCTTCGCGCGTGTCATCAGCCCGGCCAGCGTGTCGGCATCGAGCGTCTTGGCTAGCGTCTTGGCGGGCGGAGTGGGCGCCGGCGGCGCCGCGACGGGTGCGGGCGCAGATATGGGTGCCTGGGCTTGCAGCGCCGTCTGATAGGCGGTCGCGATCGCTTCGCGGCTCGGCGTTGACGGTGCAGGGAGAACCTGCGTGTCGGCGCTCGCCAGCGTCGTGTTGGTCGCGCGGTCCGAATCCTTCAGCGAGCTCTGCGTCATGGCCGGCGTGTTGGCCGACGCCATGGCTTGCTCCGGCGCGATGCCCATCCAGCTAACGGCATTGGCGGGGAAGAGGCCGCGAAAGTCGGACTGATACAGTGTGACCAGAATTGCCAGGGTGGATGCCGTCAGAACGGCCGCGAGAACGCGCGGGACAATTCTGGAGCGCACCTCAATGGGCGCATATTCGCCTGGGTCCGGCGCACCGAGCGGATCGGACAGGAAGAGTGGAATTGGATCGTCCTGCGAAAGATCGGCCCGCGCGGCGCGCGCACGGATAAAGGACGCGGTCGGCGGATGTGATGTGGCTCGATCGGAGTCGAACGCCTTCGACTCCTTCGACGGGCGATGTGCCGTCGTCTCCATGGTCATGCTCCCCATTACTAACGCAACGCAGGGGCAATTCGGCTTAAGTCTTCTTGCTTTTGTCCAAAGTGTCCCGCAAATGGAACCGGTAAAACGCAGTTGGAATCAGCCCAAAAAACGACGACGGTTTGCGCGAATTAGGAAATATTTGGGTTTGATTGAGGCGGAGCGGAGGAATGCACCACGATTTTGGCGGTGATGGTTGAGGAAGGTTTTCCTAGACTCCGCTGGCTTTGACCCCGGGGCATCCAGTGGGCCGCGGCGTCTCGGCTGAAATCTCTGGCGTCTCTGAAATCTGGACCGCCCGCCTCAGTACGCAATTGCGCAGAAGGCGGGCGACGACGGTCGCATATGTGGCGAGTGCGTGTGGCAGGCAAGCGCTGCGGCTCACACCATCACGGATGCAGGATCACCTTGCCCATGGCCTGGCGTCCCGCCAGAACCTTCAGTGCGTCGGCGGTTTGTGCCAGCGGGAAGGTGCGGTCGACATGCGAGGAAATCTTTCCTTCCGCGGTCCACTTCACGAGCTTCTCGAGATTGGCGCGGTTCTTGGCCGGGTTGAGTCGGGTCCACGCGCCCCAGAACACGCCGCGGATGTCGCAGCCCTTCAGCAGCGCGAGGTTCAGCGGCATCTTCGGAATGTCGCCGGCGGCAAAGCCGATCACCAGGAAGCGGCCTTCCCAGGCGATCGAGCGCAGTGCCTGCTCGGCATAGGCGCCACCAACCGGATCGAAGATGATGTCGACGCCCTTGCCGCCGGTGAGTTTGCGCAGGCCTTCTTTCAGATCTTCCTTGCCGTAGTTGAGCGTCAGCTCGGCGCCATGCGCTTTCGCGAATTCAAGCTTCTCGTCCGACGAGGCGCAGGCGATCACCTTCAGGCCCATCAGCTTGCCGAGCTCGCAGGCGGCCAAGCCGGTGCCGCCGGCCGCGCCCAGCACCGCGAGCGTCTCGCCCGGCTTCGGGCTCGCGCGGTCTTCCAGCGCATGCAGCGCGGTGCCGTAGATGATGATGATGCCGGCCGCGCGGTCATAGTCGAGATTGTCGGGAATCTTCACGATCGATGCCSCCGGCAGCGCGATCTTTTCGCGCGCGCCGTTGTGGCCGCAAGACGCGACGACGCGATCGCCGACCTTCAGATCAGTCACGCCGGGACCGATGCTCTCGATCACGCCGGCGACTTCGGCGGCGGGCGAGAACGGGAACGGCGGCTTGATCTGGTACTTGCCCTGAATCATCAGGATGTCGAAGAAGTTCAGCGCCGCCGCCTTGATCGCGATCACAGCTTCGCCGGGAGCTGCCACCGGATCCGGCACGTCGGCAAGCACGAGATCGTCGGGCTGGCAATATTGCGAGCAGAGGATGGCTTTCATGGCGGCACCTTCTTGAGAATACTGGGCGTTTCGAGGCGGAATTATAGTTGGTCCGTTTCTGCCGGATTTAGTGCGGTCCGACAATCCGGTTTCTTTGCGCAAGAGGATGCGCAGGCCTATCCTCGCGTCATTGCGAGCGCAGCGAAGCAATCCAGAATCCGTCCTGCGGAAATAGTCTGGATTGCTTCGCTGCGCTCGCAATGACGAAGCAAGAAGAAAAAAAGAGGATTCAAACGATGTTTGAAACAGGTCTGCTCAGGGACAAGCGCATCCTCGTCACCGGCGGCGGCTCCGGCCTCGGCGCCGCTATGGGACACCGCTTTCTCGCGCTCGGCGCCGAGCTCGTAATCTGTGGTCGCAAGCTCGACCGGCTGGAAGCAACGGCGAGCGAGATGCGCGCGCAGACCGGCGGCAAGGTCATCACGATCGCCTGCGACATCCGTGACGGTGGCGCCGTCGACGATATGATGGACGCGATCTGGCGCGAGGCGCCGCTCGACATTCTCGTCAACAACGCTGCCGCAACCTTCATCGCGCAGAGCGAGCATCTGTCGTTTCGCGCCGCGGACGCGATCCTCGCACCGACGCTGCATGGCGCGATGTATTGCACGCTCGCCGCCGGCAAGCGCTGGATCGACGGCAAGCATGGCGGTGTCGTGCTCTCGATCCTCTCGACCTCCACCATCACCGGCCGCGCCTTCACGGTTCCCTCGGCGATGGCGAAGTCGGCGGTGCTGGCGATGACCAGGAGTCTCGCGGTCGAGTGGGGCCCGAAGGGCATCCGCACCGTCGCGATCGCCCCGGGCCCGTTCCCGACCGCGGGCGCCTCGGGGCAGCTCCGTCCTGAGGGCCGCGACGAAGGCTGGACCGCCCGGAACCCGATGGGGCGTACCGGCGAGCACAGTGAACTCGCCGACCTCGCCAGCTTCCTGGTCTCGGACCGTGCCGGTTACATCAATGGCGAGATGGTCGTGATCGACGGTGGCGCCCATTTGCGCAGCTCCGGCGCCGAGGATTTGTTGCGCTGGACCGACGCCCAATGGGCCGAGCAGCGGGCTGCGCGATCCAAAGGCTAAGCCGCTAACTGCCTTCCCAAATTGGACTTTCCCGGTTATCCCTGCCGGGGGACAAAGCGCGGCCGGGCCATCTTCCAGTCACAATATTGAGGGAACCACTCCAGCATGTGGCGGGTGCTGATTTTAGCCTTGATGACGGGCGTTATGGCCGTGGGAATCACCGATTCCGCGCGGGCGCAGACGGCGCAACCGGCGCCCAAAGCCGCGCCAAAGGCGGCTGCACCGGCGGCCAATACAGCCCCAAAGACCGCAGCAAAGCCCGAGAGCAAGCCGGTGGCTCCAGCCACGGCGGTTGCGGGCGGTGCGGAGCCGACCCTGATCGGCCAGTTCGGCACCTGGGGCGCCTATTCGGCCACGCCCAACGGCAAGAAGGTCTGCTTCGCGCTGGCCAAGCCGTCGTCGTCGAAGACCAACCCGCCGAACCGCCCGCGCGATCCCGCCTATGCCTTCGTTTCGACCCGGCCGGCGGAAAAGGTGAACAACGAAGTCTCTGTCATGATCGGCTATGCGCTGAAGCCGGGCTCGGAATCCTCGGTCGAGGTCGGCGGCGCCGCTTTCGCGATGTACACGCAGGGCGACGGCCTCTGGATCAAGAACGCGGCCGAGGAAGAGCGGATGGTCGAGGCCATGCGCAAATCCGCCGATCTCGTGGTCAAGGGTGTCTCGGCCAAGGGAACGGAGACGACCGATACGTTTTCGCTGAAGGGCCTCGCCCAGGCGCTCGACCGGATCGCCCAGGATTGCAGGCGGTAGGACTGCGGACTGCCGGCGTTAAGCCTGAGGGCGGCATCACGGTCGCAATCGGCGGTTCCGGTTGCTATATAAGGGTATCCCAAAGGTGTAGCCGTCACGGCCGGGCTAAAGCGCGAAGCGCGTCTTCGCACCAGATGTCCCGGCCATCCACGCGCTAGCAACGGGCGGAATAGAACGTGGATGCCCGGGACAAGCCCGGCCATGACGAGAGATATCAGGCAACCAATGCAACCGACGACCGAGCCGCACAACGCAATCCTGGTGGAGAAGACTCCGCTCGAAACCTATGTGCCGCCGGCCAGGCCCTCGCTGATCGGCCTGTCGCGCAGCGAGCTTGCCGACCGCCTCGGCGAGATCGGCGTCGCGCCCGCGCAGCGCAAGATGCGCGTCCAGCAGCTGTGGCACTGGCTCTATTTCCGCGGCGCCCAAAGCTTCGACGATATGACGTCGATCTCGAAGGGCATTCGCGCCGAGCTCGCGCAGCATTTTACGGTCGACCGTCCCGAAGTCGTGGCCGAGCAGATCTCCAACGACGGCACCCGCAAATGGCTGCTGCGGCTGCCGAGCGGCGACAACGTCGAGCGCGCGCATGAAGTCGAGTGCGTCTACATCCCCGAGACCGATCGCGGCACGCTTTGCGTCTCCTCCCAGGTCGGCTGCACGCTGAACTGCTCCTTCTGTCACACCGGCACGCAGCGGCTGGTGCGCAATCTCACCGCCGGCGAGATCGTCGGACAGGTGATGGTTGCGCGCGACCGCCTCAATGACTGGGCCGATCGCGAGGACGGCACGCGCCGCGTCACCAACATCGTGATGATGGGCATGGGCGAGCCGCTCTACAATTTCGACGCGGTGCGCGACGCGCTGCTCATCGTCGGCGACAATGAAGGCATCGGCATCTCCCGCCGTCGCATCACGCTGTCGACGTCGGGCGTTGTGCCGAACATCGTGCGCGCGGGCGACGAGATCGGCGTGATGCTCGCGATCTCGCTGCATGCGGTGCGCGACGAGCTGCGCAACGAGCTCGTGCCGCTCAACCGCAAATATCCGATCAAGGAGCTATTGCAGGCTTGCCGCGACTATCCCGGCGCCTCCAACGCGCGCCGCATCACCTTCGAATATGTGATGCTCAAGGGCGTCAACGATTCGCTCGACGATGCGAAACTGCTGGTGAAGCTGCTCAAGGGCATTCACGCCAAGATCAATCTGATCCCGTTCAATCCCTGGCCCGGCACGGCCTATGAATGCTCGGACTGGGACCAGATCGAGAAATTCTCCGAATACATCTTCAACGCCGGCTATTCCTCGCCGGTGCGCACCCCGCGCGGCCGCGACATCCTCGCCGCCTGCGGCCAGCTCAAGTCGGAGACCGAGAAGCTCTCGGCCCGCGAACGTCAGGCGCTGCGCGCCATGGCGATGACGGATTGAGGATGCGTGCCCGCGTTCTCGCATCCCCGTCATTGCGAGCGCAGCGAAGCAATCCAGATTCCCTCCGCGGAGACAGTCTGGATTGCTTCGTCGTGGAGCCTGTCATCCGGCCCGCCGAAGGCGGGACCGGGTGGCTCCTCGCAATGACGGCGAGGTGAGCTTTCCCGTCATGTCCCTGATCGGCCGCCTCATCGTCATCTTCATCGGCTTTCTTGCCGCCTGTTTCGTCGGCGGGATGATCGTGGTCGTCGCGCTGTTGTTTCCGGAGTTTGCCGATCTCGGCGCCGGTCCGGTCGACCAGGGTGCGATCGACATTCTGCTCGGCTTCGGCTTCATCTTCGTCTCCGGCTTTGCGCTGGTTCCGGCGGCGGTGATCGTCGCGATCACCGAAGCGCTCTATATCCGCAGCGCGCTCGCTTATGCCGTGGGTGGCGGCGTAGTTGGCCTAGCCTGCTATCTCGGCCTCATTCCCTTTCATTCCGATACGCTCCAGTTCGAAGGCATCGTGCGGCGGCATCTGGAGATCATGACGGGCGCGGGCATCGTCTCAGGCGTGGTTTACTGGCTGATTGCCGGCCGCAACGCCGGCGCCTGGCGCAATCCGCCGCCCCCGCACAAGCCGCCTCCGCCGCTGCCGTCGAATTCGCGGCCGGATGCGCGATGAGTCGCGCCGCTTCCGGGGTTTTCATCTCCTCCCCACTCCGCTAAACCGCGCGCCATGAACCGGACTGGACTCTTCATCGCCCTGGCGCTGTGGCTCGTGATCGGCGTCGTTTTCGGCCTCTATCCCGAGCTCGATCTCAAGCTCGCCGCACTGTTCTTCGACCCCGAGACGAAGACGTTTCCGCTCAAGCTGAATGAGTGGGCGGGCGTCGCGCGCGACGCCGCCATGTGGGTCGCCTGGGCATTCGTGCTGCCGCCGCTGGTCGCGCTTGTGGTCAAGATGATCCGACCCGACCGGCCGCTGATGGTATCGGGGCGCGCGATCGTATTCCTGCTGGTCACCATCATCATGTCGGCAGGCATCCTCACCAATCTCACCTTCAAGACCTATTGGGGACGGCCGCGTCCGGTGGTGGTGACTGAGTTTGCCGGCGACCAGCAATTCGTGCCGTGGTGGGATCCGCGCGGCGATTGCGCGCGCAACTGCTCGTTCTTCTCGGGCGAGGGCGCGACCGCGTTCTGGACGCTGGCGCCGGCTGCGCTGGCGCCGCCGGCATGGCGGCCGCTCGCCTATGCCGGTGCGGTTGTGTTCGGCATGGTCACCAGCGGGCTGCGGATGGCCTTCGGCGGCCACTTCTTCACGGACGTCTCGATCGCCGGCCTCGTCACCTTCGTCGTGATCTGGTTCGCCTACGCGCTGATTTACCGCTGGCCGCGGACTCGGTTCTCGGACGAGGCGGTCGATGCCGCCCTGACCCGGCTGAACATGCCCGCCTACCGGCTCCGCCAGCGCCTGTTCGGCCGCAAGACAGGCCCCGAGCCGTCGATTTGAGCCATTAAATGCGTGCCGAGGCGTGCGAAATTTGATATTCGCGCGGTCAACCCACAAACGCCATCAGCCCCTTGAGACCCGATTGGAAGCCCCATGACCACGATCCTGAAAAGCCTGCCCAAGGGTGAGAAAGTCGGCATCGCTTTTTCGGGCGGTCTCGATACCAGCGCGGCGCTGCTCTGGATGAAGCAGAAGGGCGCGCGCTGCTACGCCTACACGGCCAATCTCGGCCAGCCCGATGAAGCCGACTACAACGAGATCCCGCGCAAGGCCGAGGCGTTCGGCGCCGAGAAGGCCGTGCTCGTCGACTGCCGCACGCAGCTGGTCCACGAAGGCATCGCCGCGATCCAGTCGGGCGCCTTCCACATCTCGACCGGCGGCATCACCTATTTCAACACCACGCCGCTCGGGCGCGCCGTCACCGGCACGATGCTGGTCGCGGCGATGAAGGAAGACGGCGTCAACATCTGGGGCGACGGCTCGACCTTCAAGGGCAACGACATCGAGCGTTTCTATCGCTACGGCCTGCTGACCAATCCATCCTTGCGCATCTACAAACCCTGGCTCGACCAGCAGTTCATCGACGAGCTCGGCGGCCGCGCCGAAATGTCGGCGTTCATGACCGCGCAGGGCTTTGCCTACAAGATGAGCGCGGAGAAGGCGTACTCGACCGACAGCAATCTGCTCGGCGCCACGCATGAGGCCAAAGATCTCGAGAGCCTCGACAGCGGCATCAAGATCGTCAACCCCATCATGGGCGTGCCGTTCTGGCGTGACGACTGCAACGTCAAGGCCGAGAAGGTCGTCGTGCGTTTCGAGGAAGGCCAGCCCACGGCGCTGAACGGCCAGACCTTCAGCGATCCCGTCGCCCTGTTCCTCGAGGCCAATGCGATCGGCGGCCGTCACGGCCTCGGCATGAGCGACCAGATCRAGAACCGCATCATCGAGGCGAAGAGCCGCGGCATCTACGAGGCGCCCGGCATGGCGCTACTGCACATCGCCTATGAGCGCCTCGTCACCGGCATCCACAACGAGGACACCATCGAGCAGTACCGCATCAGCGGCATGCGCCTCGGCCGCCTGCTCTATCAGGGCCGCTGGTTCGATTCGCAGGCGCTGATGCTGCGCGAGACCGCGCAGCGCTGGGTCGCGCGCGCCGTGACCGGCGAGGTGACGCTGGAGCTGCGCCGCGGCAACGACTATTCGATCCTCAACACCGAGAGCCCGAACCTCACCTATGCGCCGGAGCGGCTCAGCATGGAGAAGGTGGAAGACGCAGCATTCACGCCGGCCGACCGCATCGGCCAGCTCACCATGCGCAATCTCGACATCGCGGACACCCGTACCAAGCTGAAGCTCTACACGGATACCGGCCTGCTGTCGGGCAGCGAAGGCTCGCAGATCTTCCGGCTGGAGAACGACAAGAGCTGAGGCCTTTTTGGGCTGAGGCCTTTTGTCGCCCGACCGGGCGACGCGCGACTTAATGACGGTGTCATTCTCGATCGCTAGCTTTCCGTTCCTGTTGGGAACGGATTGCGGAGCATCGCGCATGGTCAAGGGATCGGCACTCGCCTCACTCATCGTCCTCTGTTGGACAACGTCGCTGTCGGCGCAGACGATCTATCCGATCGATCGTGCCGAGATCCTGGCTGGCGCCCGGTTCGACTTCAAGGTCGAGTTTCCCGGGCCGGTCGATCCGGCCAGGCTGAAGGTGACCGTGAACGGCGCGGACTATGCTGCCGCGTTCGGACGTAGCGGGACCTTCATCGATCGCGAGGACGGCAAGGACCAGTCGGCGCTGATTTTGCGCGACGTCACGCTGGCCAAACCCGGCACCGTCACGGTGGATGTCAGCGATGGCACGCAGCAGCGCAGCATCGCATGGACGGTTTACGACACGGGTCCCCGCAAGGCGAAGAACGTCATCCTGTTCATCGGCGATGGCATGTCGCCGGCGCATCGGGTCGCGGCCCGAATCCTGTCGAAGGGGATTGCAGAAGGCAAGAGTCGCGGCAAGCTCGCGATCGACGACATGCCCCACATGGCGCTGGTGGCGACCGCGGGCTCGGACTCGATCATTACGGACTCCGCGAACTCGGCCAGCGCCTATGCGACCGGCCACAAGAGCGCCGTCAACGCCCTGGGTGTTTACGCGGACCGCACCGCAAGCCCGTTCGACGATCCTCGCGTTGAAACCATCACCAGCCTCGCCAGGCGGCGGCATGGCATGGCGATCGGTGTCGTCACCAACACCGAGATCGAAGACGCGACGCCGGCCGCGATGGTTGCGCACACCCGCCGGCGCGCCGCCTATGACGAGATCGTCGAGCAGTTCTTCGCGGCGAAGCCGGATGTGCTGATGGGCGGCGGCAGCGCGAATTTTCTGCCGAAATCCGCGGCCGGCTCCAAACGCAAGGACGAAGCCGACTACATCGCGAAGTTCYGCGACGCAGGCTATCAGGTCGCGACGACTGCGAGCGAGCTCGGCGCTTCTGCCGCAAAGCCGGAGACAAGCAAGCTGCTCGGCCTGTTCGCGACCGGCAACATGGATGGCGTGCTCGACCGCAAATTCCTCAAAGGCGGCGGCGTGAAGAAATTTCCCGAGCAGCCTGATTTAACCGAGCAGGTGCAGGCGGCGCTGAACATCCTCTCCAAGAGCGAGACCGGCTTCTTCCTGATGGTCGAATCCGGACTGATCGACAAATATGCGCATCTGCTCGACATGGAGCGGGCGGTCTACGACACGATCATGCTCGACAATGCGGTGCGCCAGACGCGCGAATGGGCACGGGCGCGCGGCGACGACACCCTCATCCTGGTCCTGGCGGACCACAATCATCCCAACAGCCTTGTCGGCACGGTGAATGACGACATGGGCACCACGCCCAATGTGCCGCTGCGCGAGCGCGTCGGCGTCTACGAGCAGGCCGGATTTCCCAATTATCCGGCGCCGGATGCCGAGGGTTATCCGTCACGCGTCGATGTGAGCCGCCGGCTCGCCATCTTCTCGGCCAGCCTGCCCGATCACTACGAGACGTTCCGCCCGAAGCTCGACAATCCCAACGAGCCGACCGTCAAGGCCGGTGACGACGGGACCTTCAAGGCCAACGACAAATACAAGGACGTCCCCGGCGCAGTGCTGCGCCCGGGCAATCTGTCGGCAATGATCGGCGCCAGCGTGCATTCGGGCGAGGACGTCATCCTGACGGCGACCGGGCCGGGCAGCGAGCGCGTGCACGGCTCGATGGACAACACCGAGGTGTTTCGCGTGATGGTCGATGCGCTTGGACTCGCCGCAGGGCAGTAGGAGCAATCGCGTACCGCGCGACATTATGCGGCACCATCTCGCATGAGACCGGAAGGAGGTTGAAACGACCGAATGAGTGGGGCCTCGCAGCGACGGAGCGACCAATGGCGAAGTACAGAGACAATCTGCCTCAGCGCCGCGGCGGCATCTTCCTGACCGACGGCGGCATGGAGACCACCCTGATCTTTCACAAAGGTCTGGAGCTTCCTCACTTCGCTGCCTTCGTGTTGCTCGAGAGCGAGGCCGGCCGCTCGCATCTGAGGCAGTATTACGAAGCCTATCTTGCGATCGCGCGGCAGCATGGACTCGGCTTCGTGCTCGATAGTCCGACCTGGCGCGCCAATCCTGATTGGGGTGTCAAGCTCGGCTACGATATGGACGCGCTCACGGCGATCAACATGCGGGCAATTCGTTTTCTTGAGGAATTGCGCGGCACATGGGAGACCTCCGGCCTGCCCTGTGTGATCAACGGTGCGATCGGTCCGCGGGGCGACGGCTACAAGGCCGGCAACATGGATGTGACGGAGGCGATGGACTATCATTCGTCCCAGATCGCCTCCTTCGCCGAGGCCGGCGCCGACATGGTCACCGCGTTCACGCTGAACAGCGTCAATGAAGCCATCGGCGTGGTGCGTGCTGCAAAGATGCACGCGATCCCGGTTGCCATCTCCTTCACGGTCGAAACTGACGGTTGCCTGGTCAGGGGAGAGACCCTGCGGGAGGCGATCGAAATCGTCGATCGTGCAACGGAAAGCGCCTGCGAATATTTCCTGATCAACTGCGCTCATCCGACCCATTTCGAGAGTGCCCTCCAAGCCGGCGAGCCATGGGTCGAACGGATTCATGGCGTGAGGGCCAATGCGTCGGCCAAGAGTCATGCAGAGCTCGATGAGTCCGAGGTGCTCGACAGCGGCGATCCCGCCGATCTTGGCCGCCGTTATGTGGCGCTCAGGCGGGCATTCCCGCGCATGCAACTGCTCGGCGGCTGCTGCGGCACCGATCACAGGCATGCCGCAGCCATCTGCGCTGCCTGCGTGCCGCTTCAGGCAGCGGGCGCCTGATCCAAACAAAAATGGCCGGGATTGCTCCCGGCCATTTTGCATGTGTGCTTCGCCTCAGCGCGGCGGCGCGGTGCCGGGCGGGGGCGGCGGCAGCGAGGCCTGGCCACCGTTGAGCAGCGGCGTGATGTTGCGGACGGTGACGCGCCGGTTGATCAGGCTCGGTCCTTGCGTCTGCTCCTTCAGATACTGCTCGCCATAGCCCTGCGAGGTCAGGTTCTCCGCGGGCACCCCGAACTGCTGGGTCAGCAATTCGGCCGCGGATTGCGCACGGCGATCCGACAATGACAGATTGTCGACCTCGTTGCCGACCGCGTCGGTGTGTCCCTCGATCAGGAATACCGCACGCGGGTTGCGCTGGATCGCACGGTTGAGACCGTCGGCGATCCCCTGCAGCCGGGCCGCCTGGTCCGGCGGGATGGTCCACGAGCCCGTCTCGAAGGTGATCGTGTTGACGTCGATGCTCGGCATCTGCATGCGAACATTGGGGCTGTAGCGGATCTCGTCGAGCGTGTAACGCCGATCGATCCGCTGTACCGGCGGTGCCTCCATGGTCTGGTAGATCAGGTCCGGCGATGCTTCCTCGGCGTCGACGATGTAGCGATCGTAGGGAATGTTCACGACCGGCGGCGGCGCATCGACATAGAAGCCGCCGACCGACCGCGGATCGCGGTAGCTGTTGTCGATGATGATGATCTCGCGCCCGCCGGGGTCCCTGCGGATTCGCCGCAGCAACGAACCGTCGGGACCGACCACGGTGATGACCTCGCTGCCATCAGGACGGATCACGACCGTGCGGGTTTCGCCGCCGACGGTGTCGGTGCGGATGTCGCGGGCGCCATAGCGGAAGCGATAGAGGTCGTTGCCGCGGACATAGGCCTGCCCGCCCGGATCGCGGATGATGATGCGATCCGGTTCGGTGTAGACGGTGCGGCCGCCTTCGATGGCCTCGCGTCGCTGGTTGTGCAGGTCGGCAATGGTGGCTCCGATCACGACACCGGCCACCACGCCCGCACCGATCGCGAGCGGTGTCAGGTCACGCTGCGGCGGGCGCGGCGGAGGTGGCAGCGGTGCGACGACTGTCGGCCTTGCCTGGAAGGCAGGCGTAACTGTCGGCGGAGCGAATTGCGCCCGGTTGGGCGGCGGCGTTGCGGCCGCTGAGCCCGGGACTGTGCTCGGCGCAGCGGCACCGGCGGGCGCCGCGGGCCGCGGCGGGAGGCCGCCGGCCTGGGGCGGCGCAGCCGGAGTTCCGGCTGCGGGCGCGCCAGCAGGAGGTGTTCCACCCTGTTGACCAGGGGTCGGCGTCGCTGCCGGAGCTGTGCCGGGGGCGGGCGTCGGTCCTGCGCCGGGACGGCCGGGCGGCGGCGTTGGAGCACCTGGGGCCGGTGTGGCCGTCGGAGCGGGCGCGGCACCGGGGGCCGGTGTCGGTGATCCTGCAGCCGGAGGCGTGCCGGGACGTCCGCCGGGCGGCGGGGTGCCCGGGCGCCCAGTCGGCGGTGCGCCGGGCGTGGCGCCCGGTGCCGGCGTTGCCGTCGGCGCAGGTGTCGCCGTCGGAGCAGGCGTGGCGGTCGGAGCAGGCGTGGCGGTCGGTGCAGCCGCGCCAGGGCGGGCCGCAGGCGCGGCCGGTGAAGGCGACGGCGTAGCCGCAGGTGCCGGCGCCGGACGTGCGGGTGCTGCTGCGGGCGGCGTTGCTGCTGCCGGCGGAGTCGGAGCGGGACGCGCGGCAGGCGGAGCTGCGGCGGGAGGCGGTGTCGGCGTGTGCGGCTGCGCGGCCGGGGGCGGCGGAGTTGGCGCAGGCGCATGCTGCTGGGGTGCCGCAGCTGGAGGCGGCGACGGCTGCTTGGGAGCTGCCGGCGGTGGGGGTGGCGGCGGAGGCGGAGGTGCCGGACGTGCCGCAGGCGGAGGAGGCGGTGGTGGTGGAGTCGGGCGCGACGGCGCGGCGGCCGGCGGCGGCGGAGCGGGAGGATGCGGAGGTGCAGCCGCGGGCGGCGGCGCCGTGGGGCGCGCAGGAGCTGCGGGCGGTGCCGCGCCCGGAGGAGGTGGTGCGGCAGGACGTGCGCCAGGCGGCGGTCCCTTCGGTGCTTCCTTCGGAGGCTGCTTCGATTTGTCGGTCTCTGGTGGTTGTGTCTGCGCTTGCGCGACCACGAGCGGCGGCGCGCTTTGCGCATGCGATGCGGAGCTTGCGAATTGCATCGCGGTCAGAGCCGTCGTTGCAAGCAGCACGAAACGAAGGTTGGTCATGATGGTGAACTTCCCCGGAAGGTTCTTTGACGAAGTGTCGGGATGAACAGCTACGCGTTAGGCCGGAATGTGGCGGGCGAAGAGGTCGCGGGCCGATTTATTTCTGCACGCAAATCACCTCACTATGGTGACGTTCATTGYGCATTCAGACGCAGGTTGCAATTGCCTCACATGTGATGCTTCGCCTCACATGTGATCGCGCAGCGAACTTGCATCTGTCGCGGGATTCGGCGTGAGCGGTCCGTTCGGTCCGCGCGATGGAATCTCTTCCGGCACGTGGCCCGGCAATTCGTCGGGCCGTGGTGATTCGCCGGGTTCGCGCACCGGCGGCGCGATTTCAGGCTGCGGATTGCCCGGCGGAATTCCAGGCGGCGGCTCGGTGGGCGTGCCGGGCGTCGACGGTGGAATGTCGGGCGGTTCGATCGGCATCACATCATCGAGGTCAGTTGTCTGGAGAATGACAACGATGATGCCGCGCCGATGTTCCTTGTCGTGTCGTGCCTGAACGCGCGCTATTCCGGTGCGTGGCAGACAGCCTCGATGTTGTGTCCGTCAGGGTCGAGCACGAACGCGCCGTAATAGTTCGCATGATAATGCGGGCGGATGCCGGGCGCGCCGTTGTCGCGGCCGCCGGCGGCAATCGCTGCCTTGTAGAAGGCATCGACCGTGGCGCGATCCTTGGCGAGAATCGCGATATGCACCGGCTTGTTCATCGCGCCTTCCGCACCGAACCAGAGGTCCGGCTTGCCGTTGTCGCCGAAGCCGGCGGCTGCGGCGTGGCCGGTCTGCTCCGCCGTTACCTCCATGATCAGGCTGTAATCGAGCGGTGCCAGCGCCTTGGCGTAGAACGCTTTCGCGCGCTCATAGTCGGAGACCGAAAAACCCAAATGGTCGATCATCGCAAATCTCCCTTGCTCACGGTTAGCGCGACAGGAACGTATTGCTCCGCGTCTTGCGCGCGATCGCAAAGCCGCGCGCGACCATGTCAGCGATACAATCCTGCTGCCATTCGTTTTGTGACAGATGCTCGATCACCACCGCGCGCGGCCACAGCGATTGCGGCGCGTCGCGGAAGAAGCCGATCAGCACGCGGTCCTCGAAGCCCTCGACGTCGATCTTGAGCGAATCGACTTGGCCGACGCCGGCCTCGTCCAGAATGCGCGTCAGCCGCAGCGACGGCACCTTGATGGCCTCCGCGCTGGCCGTGCCGGTGACGACGTGCGTGGCGCCGAGATTGCCGCCGCCGCTCTCGATCAAGAGCTCGCCGTCGCTGTCACCGGCGGCAGCCTGCACCAGGCGCACCTGCGTCGTCTTCGACGCGGCGTGGTTGAACGAGAGCCGCCCAAACGTCATCGGATGCGGTTCGATCGCGACCACCTTGCCATTGGCGCCGACCTGCTGCGCCATCACCAGGGCAAAGGTGCCGACATTGGCGCCGACGTCGACGAACACGCCGCCTGCCGGGGTGTGCCGGCGCAGGAAGTCGAGCTCGTCGAGATTGTAGTCGGGATTGAACATCGCGCCGCGCTCGGTCGCGCTGCCCTGGTGATAGAAGCGGAACGAGGCGCCCTGGTACTGCACATCGATCGGCCCGCCGCGCATCAGGTTGACCAGCCGCGACATCCACGGGCGGAACGCACCGCGCTTCAGCCCCGACTGTTGCGCAAGGCGGATGATCGCAGCCTGCGCCGCGTTCGGCGCAAACGCGCCAAACGGCGCGGATGAAGGGGCGTTGTCGGGCGTCAAGCAGGTGGTCCTCGTTGCAAGCGGCGCATGCATAGCCGGTTTTGATGAGGACTCCAATGTTGCGGGAAAAGAATGTAGCCCGGATGGAGCGCAGTGAAATCCGGGGTTCTCGCCGCTCTGATGGACCGTCCCGGATTGCGCTTCGCTCCATCCGGGCTACGGACCTTACGCCGCCTTCTTTGGCGCCGCCTTGCGCTGCCTCAGGAATCGCCCAAGCAGCCTGCGCTTGCCCTTGCGCGGGATCAGGTCGATATCGCTGACGAGTTTTGCGCCGCCCTTGCGGCGTTCCAGCACGATCTTGCGGCTGTGGAAGGCTTCCAGCTCGACGCGATGGGCGACGCTGACGATGGTCGCCTTCGGCAACTCGTCGGTGACCATCTGCATCATCTTGTCCTGGCTCTTCTCGTCGAGCGCGGAGGTCGCTTCATCGAGCACGACGATGTCGGGGTTGTGCAGCAGCAGCCGCGCGAAGGCGAGGCGCTGCTTCTCGCCGCCTGACAGCGTCTGGTCCCACGGTCCCTCTTCCTCGATCTTCTCCTTGAGGTGGTCGAGGCCGACCTTGTGCAGGGCTTCGCCGATCTCCTCCACGGTCCAGTCGTCCTCGGCGCCGGGATAGGCGACGGCGCGGCGCAGGCTGCCGGACGGCACGTAAGGCCGCTGCGGCAGCATGAACAGGCGCCGGTCGGGATGGAAATTGACGCTGCCGCCGCCCCATGGCCAGAGCCCCGCGATGGCGCGCACCAGCGTGCTCTTGCCGGTGCCGGATTCACCGGCGACGAGCAGCCGCTCGCCCGGCTCGATCACCACCTCGGTCTCGCCGACCACGGCCGTGCCGTCGTCGAGCGTGACGGAGAGATCCTTCATCTCCAGCATGGCGTCGTTGCTGGTCTCGCCGCGCTTGATGCGGCCGAGGCCGTCGCCCTGCTCGGCGCGCTCGAGGCCGTCGAGCGACATCATCAGCGAGGCGATGCGACGCGCGCATGCGTTCCAGTCGGCGAGCCGCGGATAATTGTCGACCAGCCAGCCGAACGCGCTCTGCACGATGGTGAAGGCGGAGGCCGCCTGCATCACCTGCCCGAGCGTCATGCTGCCGTCGAGGAATTTTGGCGCGCAGAGCAGGAGAGGGACCACGGGCGCAACGAGGCTCGAGCCTTGGGAGACCAGCGTTGTGCGCATGTGCTGGCCGGCCAAGCGCGCCCACTGCCGCAGCACGTTGGTGAAATTGCGGTCGATGCCGCCGCGCTCCTCCTCCTCGCCGCCGAGCAGCGCGATGCTCTCGCCGTTCTCGCGCACGCGCGTCAGCGTGTAGCGGAAATCCGCCTCCGCCTGGTTCTTGTCCTCGGAGACCTGCACGAAGCGCCGGCCGATCACCAGGATCGAACCCGAGGCGATCGCGGCGTAAAGGATCGCGGCGATGACGAGGAAGCCAGGGATGGTGATGGTCGATCCTGCCAGCGTAACCGTGAGCGCGCCGCCGATGGTCCAGAGCACGATGATGAAAGTGACCGCCGACAACAGCGCCGATGTCACGCCGGCGAGGAAATCGACCGGGGAATCGGTCGCCACGCGTAGATCCTCGGCGATGCGATATTCAGGGTTCTTGTGGTCGCCGCCGACCAGGTTGAGCTGATAATAGCGCCCATTGGCCAGCCAGCGCGTCAGCACGCTTGCCGTGAGCCAGGCGCGCCAGCGGCGCTGAATTCCCATCCGCGCCAACACCTGCGCGACGCCGAGCACGATGCTGCCGATCGCGAGCGGGAAGAACACCGCGGTGAGATGGAAGACGGTGCTCGCCTCGCGCTTCTCGATGGCGTCGAAGATCGCGCGATTCCAGACGTTGATGCCGTATTGAAAGCCGACAGTGAGGACGATCAGCACGACGAGGCCGATCGAGTAGAGCCACGCCAGCCGGTCGCCGTTGCGGCCCCAGAAGCCGCGTGCGCTGATCCAGAAGCGCGTCAGCAGATAGTCCTTGCGAGCCTGTTCGGCTTCTTCGGGCGAGAGTGCAGGATCGGGCTCAATAACCTCCGGCGGCGGCGGCGTGACCTCGTCGCCGTTCTCGCCCTTGATTTCGACAATGGGGGGCTTCCTGCCCTGTTCGCGCTTTGCGGCCGGCTTGTGCATGAGCGGATAACGCGAACCAAATCAATCGGTTCCCGTTGGTTCCGTGCCAGCCTCACTCGGCGGCGCCGTCGCGGACCGGCCGGAGCCTCGCGGCCCGATGGAGAACCCGGGACAATTCCTCGATCGAATAGGGCTTTTGCACGAGATCGAAGCCGGCGGCGCCATCTTGTGACAGGGCCTGGCTGTAGCCCGTGGTCAGCACGATCGGCACGCGGATGCCGCGCTCGCGGATCGCCTGCGCCAGATCGAGCCCGGTCATCCCGGGCATCACCACGTCGGAGAACACGACGTCGAAGCGATCTGTGTCCACGGTGAGCTCGGCAAGCGCGTCGGTGGCGTTGTCCACCAAAGTGATGCTGTAACCGAGCTCGGTGAGGCCGTCGGCCGCGAAATTGGCGAGCTCGATATTGTCCTCGACCAACAGCACCGACATTCCGCTGCCGGCCACTGCCGGTGCGGTGTTGGGCGCCTGCCGCTGCGGCAGCAGGTCTGCCGGCACGCGCGGCAGATAGAGCGAGAAGGTGCTGCCCTGGCCGACCTCGCTCTCGACGGTCACCTCGCCGCCGGATTGCCGGGCGAAGCCGAACACCTGCGACAGGCCGAGGCCGGTGCCCTGGCCGACCTGCTTGGTGGTGAAGAACGGCTCGAAGATGCGGCCCAATCGTGCGGCGGGAATGCCGATGCCGGTGTCGCTGACGGCGACACTGACGAAACCATCGCCGCCTGCAAGATCATGGCTGCCCGAAACGTGCACCAATGTATCGGGTATGGTCGCCGCCGCCTGCACGGCGAAGGTGATCCTGCCTTTGCCCTGCATGGCGTCGCGCGCATTGGTCGCCATGTTGATCAGCGCCGTCTCGAACTGGCCGGCATCGGCCTTGACGAGGCAGGGCTCGGTCGGCAGCCGGATTCCGATCTCGATCGCCGGCCCGAGCAGCGTGGCGAGCATGTCGTGCAGCGACTGCATCCGCTCCCCGACGTCGAACACTTCCGGTTTCAGGGTCTGGCGCCGCGCGAACGCCAGCAGCTGCGAGGTCAGCTTGGCGGCGCGCGCGACCGCGTCCGCAATGGCATTGATGTAGCGCTGCCGCCGCTCCTCGCTCAGCTGCGGCCGGTTCAACAGGTCGACCGAGGCGCGGATCACGGTGAGGAGATTGTTGAAGTCGTGCGCGACACCACCGGTGAGCTGGCCGAGCGCTTCCAGCCGCTGGCTGTGCTTGAGCGCCTCCTCGGCCTCGCGTCGCGCCGTGGCCTCGGCGTGGAGATGCTGGGTGCGCCGGAACGCGAGCGCAAGCAGCAGAAACAGCAGGGCCGTCGCGGGAATGCCGAACACCAGATGCTGGCCCATGGTGGCGAGCCAGCGCGCGCGGATCGCCGAGGTCTCGAGCCCGGCGCTGACATAGATCGGATATTCGGCGACGCGCCTGTAGCCGACGCGCCGCTCGATTCCGTCCGAGGGCCAGGCGATGGTGATGAGTCCGTGCTCGGGGTGAGCGGCGATCTGCTGCCCGACCGGCCCGGTCGGATCGAGCCGGAAGTCGCGGTCGAGCCGGGGAAAATGGGTCAGCACCACGCCGTCCGTGCGTCCCATGGCGAAGAAGCTGCCGGGATCGGAGCCGATCCTGGCATAAAAGCTCTCGAAATATTCCGGCAGGACGGAGGCCTGGATGACGCCGATGAAGCTGCCATCGTCGGCTTCGCGGCGCCGGCTCATGCCGAAGAAGCGTGCTCCCTGATAGGGCGGACGCGGCGTCAGGGCCGCGCCGACGAACGTGCCAATGTTCTGGTCGACATGGGCGTAGAAGTAATCGCGGTCCGCAAAACTCAGATCCTGCGGCGGCGAGGCGAGGCTGTTGACCAGCGATTTTCCGTTCGCGTCGAAGATCCAGGCCGATTTGAGCTGCGGCAGCGCATCGGTCAGTCGTTTCAGGCGGCGGTGCAGCGCCGGTTCGCGCGAGCGGATGACCTCGTCGGGGAGGCCGCGCACGACCTCGTTGAGCTCGGCCAAGCTGCGGTCGATGGTCTCGAACACCTTGAGCGCGTGCTCATGGGCGACATCGAGCGTGCGCTCGATCTCGCGGTCGGCGATGTCCTTTGTCGATGTGTAGGAGATCGCGGAGGTGAAGACGAACAGTGCAATCGGCAGCGCCAGGGATGCCGCCATCATCCACTGCAACAGTCTCAGCGAGTTGCGTTGCGCACCCTGCACAGTCGCTCCGGTCCCTGACCGGAGAGCTTACTTGAAATTCCCGCTGGGAAGGAAGTGGCTTGTCGATGGAACCGGAGGTTGTAATTCGGACGTTCGCGCGTGGTGCGGGCTATGGCAAATTCTACTCAAACTGAGGTTGATCGTAGAATGCCCCGGCCGTCGCGGCCGGGGGGCCGTAGCATGAATGAGGCCTAGATCWGGCGCTCGACCATCTTGAGCTTGAGCTCGGCGATGGCTTCGGCCGGGTTGAGACCCTTCGGGCAGGCCTTGGCGCAGTTCATGATGGTATGGCAGCGGTAGAGGCGGAACGGGTCCTCGAGATTGTCGAGTCGCTCGCCGGTCGCCTCGTCGCGGGAGTCGGAGACCCAGCGGTTGGCCTGGAGCAGGGCGGCCGGGCCGAGATAGCGATCGCTGTTCCACCAATAGCTCGGGCACGAGGTCGAGCAGCAGGCGCAGAGGATGCACTCGTAGAGACCGTCGAGCTTCTCGCGATCCTCGTGGCTCTGGCGCCACTCCTTCTGCGGCGTCGGCGAGGTCGTCTTCAGCCACGGCTCGACGGAGGCATACTGCGCATAGAAATTGGTGAGGTCGGGAACGAGGTCCTTCACGACAGGCTGGTGCGGCAGCGGGTTGATCTTGACCGCGCCGTCCTTCACGTCGTGCATCGAACGGGTGCAGGCCAGCGTGTTCTGGCCGTCGATGTTCATCGCGCAGGAGCCGCAGACGCCTTCACGGCAGGAGCGGCGGAAGGTCAGCGACGGGTCGATGTTGTTCTTGATCCAGATCAGGCCGTCCAACACCATCGGACCGCAATCATGGGTGTCGACGTAATAGGTGTCGACGCTCGGATTCTTGCCGTCGTCAGGATTCCAGCGATAGACGCGGAATTCGCGAACGTCTGTCGCRCCTGCCGGCTTCGGCCAGGTCTTGCCGCCGGTGATCTTGGAGTTCTTCGGAAGTGCGAATTCAACCATTTCGATTAAGGCCTTCGCTGTTCGCTCAGTACACGCGCGCCTTGGGCGGGATGTACTGCACGTCGTTGGTCATGGTGTAGTCGTGAACGGGGCGGTACTCGATCTTGACCTTGCCGGCATCGTCCAGCCAGGCCAGCGTGTGCTTCATCCAGTTCTTGTCGTCGCGCGCGGAGAAGTCCTCGCGGGCATGCGCGCCGCGGCTCTCGGTGCGGTTGGCGGCGGAGTCCATCGTCACCACCGCCTGCGAGATCAGATTGTCGAACTCGAGCGTCTCGATCAGGTCGGAATTCCACACCAGCGAGCGGTCGGACACGGCGATGTCGGTGATGCCGCTGTGGACCTTCTCGATCAGGTTCTGGCCTTCGCTCAGGATGTCGCCGGTGCGGAACACCGCGCAATTGTTCTGCATCACGTGCTGCATGCCTTCGCGCAGCTTCGCGGTCGGCGTGCCGCCGGAGGCGTAGCGGTAATGGTCGAGGCGGCCGAGCGCGAGCTCGGACGAGTTCGCCGGCAGCTCCGGCTGCTTGGCGTTGGGCGTGAGCTTTTCGGCAAGACGCAAAGCGGCGGCGCGGCCGAACACCACGAGGTCGATCAGCGAGTTGGAGCCGAGGCGATTGGCGCCGTGCACGGAGACGCAGGCGGCTTCGCCGATCGCCATCAGGCCGGGGATAACGGCGTTGTCGTCGCCGTCCCGCTTGGTCAGCACTTCGCCGTGATAGTTCGTGGGGATGCCGCCCATGTTGTAGTGCACGGTCGGCACGATCGGGATCGGCTCGCGCGTCACGTCGACATTGGCGAAGATTTTTGCGGATTCGGAGATGCCCGGCAGGCGCTCGGCGAGCACCGCGGGATCGAGATGGTCGAGATGCAGGAAGATGTGGTCCTTCTTCTTGCCGACGCCGCGGCCTTCGCGGATCTCGATGGTCATCGCGCGCGAGACGACGTCGCGCGAGGCGAGGTCCTTCGCGGACGGCGCATAGCGCTCCATGAAGCGCTCGCCCTCGGAATTGACGAGATAGCCGCCTTCGCCGCGCGCGCCTTCGGTGACGAGACAGCCCGAGCCGTAAATGCCGGTCGGGTGGAACTGCACGAACTCCATGTCCTGCATCGGCAGGCCGGCGCGCAGCACCATGCCGCCGCCGTCGCCGGTGCACGTGTGTGCGGAGGTGCAGGACGCGTAGGCGCGGCCGTAGCCGCCGGTTGCCAGGATCACGGTCTGGGCGCGGAAGCGGTGCAGCGTGCCGTCATCCAACTTGAGCGCGATGACGCCGCGGCAGGTGCCCTGGTCGTCCATGATCAGGTCGATGGCGAAGAATTCGATGAAGAACTCGGCCGCGTGGCGCAGCGACTGGCCGTACATCGTGTGCAACATGGCGTGGCCGGTGCGGTCGGCGGCGGCGCAGGTGCGCTGCGCCTGGCCCTTGCCGTAGTCCATGGTCATGCCGCCGAACGGGCGCTGGTAGATCTTGCCGTCCTCGGTGCGCGAGAACGGCACGCCCCAATGCTCGAGCTCGTAGACGGCCTCGGGCGCGTTGCGCACCATGTATTCGATCGCGTCCTGGTCACCCAGCCAGTCCGACCCCTTCACGGTGTCGTACATGTGCCAGCGCCAGTCGTCCTTGTGCATGTTGCCGAGCGAAGCCGAGATGCCGCCCTGCGCCGCGACCGTATGCGAGCGGGTCGGAAACACTTTGGTGATGCAGGCGGTGCGCAGACCGGCTTCGCTGCAGCCGACCACGGCGCGCAGGCCCGCGCCGCCGGCGCCAACCACGACGACGTCATAGGTGTGGTCTTCGATCGGATAGGCTTTGCCGTTGGTGGCGGGAGCGCCGTTGCCCTTGCCATTCGTCGCTGTGGCCATGGGTTACACTCCGGATGAAAGCTTGAGGATCGCGTAGGTCGAGGCGAGCGCCACGGCGATCGAGAAGAAATTGTTGAGCATGATCGAGATGAGCTTCAGCTTCTCGTTATGGACGTAGTCCTCGATCACGACCTGCATGCCGATCTTCATGTGCCAGGCGCTGGCGGCGATGAAGAGCAGCAGGATCACCGCGATCGGCAGCGAGCCGAGGATCTGTGCGGCACCGGCCTGGTTGCGGCCGAGCAGCATCATGATGATCACGAGCACCGGAATCATCAGCAGCGTCATGGCGACGGCGGTGATGCGCTGGCGCCAGAAATCGGACGTACCCGAATGCGCCGCGCCGAGATTGCGGACGCGGCCGAGCGGGGTGCGCATGCTGCGCTTGGGCGTATCGGTCGCGCTCATCGTCCGCCTCCGATCGCATAGGCGATGATCCAGATCAGGACCGTGAGCACGATGCCGCCGATCAGCGCGCCCCAGGTCAGGGCCTCGCGCTCATTGGGCTTGAAGCCGTAGCCGAGGTCCCACACGAAGTGCCGGATACCGCTCAGCATATGGTGCATCAGCGCCCAAGTGTAGCCGAACACGATCAGCCGGCCGATGATGCTGCCGGTGAAGGCCTGGACGTGGGAATAGGCGGCGGGGCCGGAAGCCGCCGCGATCAGCCACCAGGCCAGCAGCAGGGTTCCGACGTAGAGCGCGATACCGGTGGCGCGATGGACGATGGACAGCGCCATCGTCAGCGTCCAGCGGTAGACTTGCATGTGGGGGGAAAGCGGTCGTTCGATCCGTGCGGTCATGGGCTTTTGATGTTTATTGCGGCCCAGCAGGGGGCACGCGGGGATCGCGAAAGGTCGGCTCTATTTACGGAGTCGATTTCGCCTGCGCAATCACCAAATCGCCATAAATCGAACCGCGGTTCAGCTCTAGAGCGTTGATGATGCAAGGCCAATCAGTGGCTTGGTATACCAGCACTTCTGTCCGCCAACGAAAAACAGAATATAAATTCATTTGTTCTGAAGGGACCGATGCGCGTTGAAATTGCTATTGGAACGCCTCTAAACGGACCATGCCGTCCAAACCTGCCCGGGGCCGGTCTTTTGAGCCGCTAACGCCATTTGGGCCGCACCAATCCGCTCCCGCTCCGGCCCGGTTTGCCGCTGTCTGGATATGCGCACCTTGCATTCCACCCCAGCCGCAAGACCTGGCGTGTCGACCGCGAGAATCAGATCGCCTAAAGCTCCGCACGCAGCTTTCCGAACCCATGTTTCGGAGAAGTTGCGACCAGTCGCCGGGGCAGGTCAGGGGTGATTGCAGGTCTTGATATCAAGGAGATCGTCGAGCTCGCGCTGTTGCTGATCGCAACCGGCGCGCTCTCGGGATTCTTGGCCGGCGTGTTCGGCATCGGCGGCGGCGCGATTCTCGTGCCGGTGTTTTACGAATGCTTCCGCATCGCCGGCGTGCCGCTCGAAGTGCGCATGCCGCTCTGCATCGGCACCTCGCTCGCGGTGATCATTCCGACGTCGATCCGTTCGTTCCAGGCACATTACAAGCGCGGCGCCGTCGACATGACGATCCTGCGCGTGTGGTGGCTGCCGATCGTGATCGGTGTCATCGCCGGCAGCGTCATCGCGCGTTACGCGCCGGAGAAGCTGTTCAAGATCGTGTTCGTCTGCGTCGCCTATTCCGCGTCGGCGCGTCTCATCTTCGCGCGCGAGGGTTGGAAGTTCGGCGACGATCTGCCCAAAGGGCCGCTGATGCGCGTCTACGGCTTCTGCGTCGGTATCCTCTCGACGCTGATGGGCATCGGCGGCGGCCTGTTCTCGAACCTGCTGATGACGTTTTACGGCCGGCCCATCCACCAGGCAGTGGCGACCTCGTCGGCACTCGCGGTCCTGATCTCGATCCCCGGCGCGCTCGGCTACATCTATGCCGGCTGGCCGGCGGCTGCGACCTATCCGGCCGTCGCAGCGCTGCAAATCCCGTTCGCGCTCGGCTACGTCTCGCTGATCGGCGCCGTGCTGGTGATGCCGATGAGCCTCGTCACCGCGCCGCTCGGCGTGAGAGCCGCGCATGCGATGTCGAAGCGAACGCTGGAGGTGGCGTTCGGGTGCTATCTGTTTATCGTCGGAAGCCGGTTCGTGATGAGCTTGGTGGGCGGGCAGTGATGGGCAGAGCCCTCGCCACATACTCCGCTGTCATCGCCCGCGAAGGCGGGCGATCCAGTATTCCACCAGCGCCGGTGATTGAGCCGCGAGGCCGCGGCGTACTGGATGCCCCGGTCAAGCCGGGGCATGACGGTGCGTTGTGTGGTGACGCCCCGTCGCAACAACTCTGCGACGGGTCTCTTATTTCTTCGCGTAAATATCCTTGTACGTATCGCGCAGCACGTTCTTCTGCACCTTGCCCATCGTATTCCGCGGCAGTTCGTCCACGACGAACACGCGCTTGGGCATCTTGAATTTTGCCAGCCGGCCGTCGAGCGCCTTCAGCACCGCGGCCTCAGTGACGTCGGCGCCCTTGTTGCAGACCAGAACCGCCGTGACGCCTTCGCCGAAATCGGCATGCGGCACGCCGATCACGGCGGATTCGACCACGCCCGGCATGGCGTCGAGCTCACTCTCGATTTCCTTGGGGTAGACGTTGAAGCCGCCGGAGATCACGAGATCCTTGCCGCGGCCGAGAATGTGGACGTAGCCCTTGTCGTCGATCTTGCCGAGGTCGCCGGTGATGAAGAAGCCGTCGGGCCGGAATTCCGACTTGGTCTTCTCCGGCATGCGCCAGTATCCCTTGAACACGTTCGGGCCCTTCACCTCGATCATGCCGATTTCGTCGCGCGGCAGCTCCTTGCCGGTCTCGGGCTCGGTCACGCGCACGGAGACGCCGGGGAGGGGAAAGCCGACCGCGCCGGGCACGCGCTCGCCGTCATACGGGTTCGACGTGTTCATGTTGGTCTCGGTCATGCCGTAGCGCTCGAGCACCGCATGTCCCGTGCGCGCCGACCATTCGCGATGGGTTTCGGCGAGCAGCGGCGCGGAGCCCGAGATGAACAGCCGCATGTGCTTTGTGGTCTCGCGCGACAGCGCGGAGTTCTGGAGCATCCGCGTGTAGAAGGTCGGCACGCCCATCAGCACCGTGGCGCGCGCCATCAGCTTGATGATCAGGTCCGGGTCGAGCTTCGGCAGGAAGATCATCGACGCCCGCGAAAACAGCGTGACGTTGGTCGCCACGAACAGGCCGTGCGTATGGTAGATCGGCAGCGCATGGATCAGTACGTCCTTGTCGGTGAAGCGCCAGTAGCCGACCAGGCTCAGCGAGTTCGACGCGAGATTGTCGTGCGTCAGCATCGCGCCCTTGGAGCGGCCGGTGGTGCCTGACGTGTAGAGGATCGCGGCGAGATCATCGTTTGCCCGCGAGATGGTTGCAAATTGGCTGCTGGCCTTGTCGGCGGCTTCCGTCAGCGAGCCCTTGCCGTCAGGCCCGAGCGTTTCGACCTTGGCCTTCACCTTGGCGGCGATCGGGGCGAGGCCGTCGGCCTTGGAGGGATCGCAGACCACCAGCGACGGCTCGGCGTCGCCGATGAAGTAATCGAGCTCGTTCAGCGTATAGGCCGTGTTCAGCGGCAAATAGACCGCGCCGGCCCGCACGGTGGCGAGGTACAGCACGATATTGGCGACCGATTTCTCCACCTGCACCGCGACGCGGTCGCCGGGCTTCACGCCGCGCGCGACCAGCACATTCGCCATCTGCCCGGCCCGCGCGATCAGATCGCCATAGCTGATACGGCCGCCGTCCTGCGTCTCGACCGCGAGGCGTTTGGGATCGTCCAGACCGTCGAACAGGCGGGAAAACAGGTTGGCGTTGGCAGCTTGGTTCATGCAAGATTTCCTCGACCGCAAGGCAACAAGGCCGGTCAAAACCGAGGGCTGGATTAGCAAAAACCGCCCCAATGAAGCAACGGAGACAGTTTGCATGACCAAAAACGGGAAACGCGTGGCCTGGGTCACGGGCGGCGGCAGCGGGATCGGGGAGGCCGGCGCCGAGGCGCTCGCGGCCGACGGCTGGATAGTCGTGGTCTCGGGCCGCCGCAAGGACGCCCTGGATACCGTGGTTGCCAGGATTGCCAAGGCAGGCGGGGCGGCCGAGGCCATTGCGCTGGATGTGTCCAACGCCGCCGAAGCCCAGAAAGCGGCCGATCAAATCGTCGCAAAGCATGGCCGCATCGACCTGCTCGTGAACAATGCCGGTATCAATGTCCCCAAGCGGAGCTGGAAGGACATGGAACTGGAGGGCTGGGACAAGCTCGTCCAGGTCAATCTCAACGGCGTGCTGTACTGCATGCGCGCAGTGTTGCCCACGATGCGCAAGCAGCAGGATGGCTCGATCATCAACGTCTCGTCCTGGGCCGGCCGCCACGTCTCGAAGATGCCGGGCCCGGCCTACACCACCACCAAGCATGCGGTGCTGGCGCTGACTCATTCCTTCAACATGGACGAATGCGTCAACGGCCTGCGCGCCTGCTGCCTGATGCCGGGCGAAGTGGCGACCCCGATCTTGAAGCTGCGCCCGGTGGTGCCGAGCGAGGAGGAGCAGGCCAAGATGCTGCAATCGGAAGATCTGGGCCGCACCATCGCGTTCATCGCATCGATGCCGCCGCGCGTCTGCATCAACGAGCTCCTGATCAGCCCGACGCATAATCGCGGATTTATCCAGACGCCGAACAACAGGGATTGAGCCTTGTAGGGTGGGCAAAGCGAAGCGTGCCCACCATGCCTATCTCAATCGAGCGAGAGATGGTGGGCACGGCGCATGCGCGCCTTTGCCCACCCTGCGGCTCCTGAGATGTGTGGCGCGCTCGCTCACACACGAACGTACCCCCGCTTAGTTTCACGCATCACAATAAATTATTTCCCGAAACCCCATCGCGAACCCTCCCGTAGTTCGGTCCAACGACGGCACTGCTGCTTCACGCCAAAAGGTCACAGGCGCCGTTGTTGCCCCAACGCAAACGCCGGCCATTGCCGGTCACAATTCAATCGGGAGACCCTCCATGTCGAAGCGTATTGCCTATCTCGCTGCCGCCGCCTTCAGCGCCCTGGCCATCACCGCGACCGTCGTCGCGCCTGTCCGCGCCGAGGAGAAGACTGTCATGGTCGGTGGCGCCGCGATGTTCCCGTCCAAGAACATCGTCCAGAACGCCGTCAACTCGAAGGATCACACCACGCTGGTGGCGGCGGTGAAGGCGGCCGGCCTGGTGCCGACGCTGGAAAGCAAGGGCCCGTTCACGGTGTTCGCGCCCACCAACGCCGCCTTCGGCAAGCTGCCGGCCGGCACCGTCGACAATCTGGTCAAGCCCGAGAACAAGGCGACCTTGACCAAGATCCTCACCTACCATGTCGTGCCCGGCAAGCTCGAGGCCTCCGACCTCACCGACGGCAAGAAGATGAAGACCGCCGAAGGCGAGGAACTGACCGTGAAGAAGCAGGACGGCAAGGTCTGGATCGTCGATGCCAAGGGCGGCACCTCGATGGTGACGATCTCCAACGTCAACCAGTCGAACGGCGTGATCCATGTGGTCGATACCGTGCTGATGCCGGCGACGTAACACCGCCCACCCCTGTTTCATCCCCGAACAGGATGCTTTGAGACGGCGAGCCGGGGGCACCCGGCTCGCTTTATTGTGACCACGGTCGCCCGCAGACTCGATTCGCCGTCGTGCGGGGGCGTAACGAAAGCGGAAGTATCGGCGTATATTCGGTGTCAGACGACCTTCAGGACGGAACCATCATGTCGAGCCTCACAGTCAGCGACGAGCAGGTCAGCGCCACCCCCGCCAAAGTGATCCAGCCGGCCTGGGTCCGTGTCATGCACTGGACCAATGCGGTCGCCATGATCCTGATGATCCTGTCGGGCTGGCAGATCTACAACGCCTCGCCGCTGTTCGGCTTCAGTTTCCCGCGCGAATATACCCTCGGCGGCTGGCTCGGCGGCGGCCTGCTCTGGCACTTTGCGGCCATGTGGCTCTTGATGATCAACGGCCTCGCCTATCTCATCACCGGCTTCGCCACCGGCCGCTTCCGCAAAAAATTGCTGCCGATCACGCCGTCCGGTGTGCTCCACGACGTCAGGGCTGCCCTGACCTTCAAGCTCGGTCATGACGATCTCAGCGTCTACAATTACGTGCAGCGCATACTCTACGCCGGCATCATCGTGGTCGGCGTGCTGATCGTGCTGTCGGGCCTGTCGATGTGGAAGCCGGTACAGCTCTATTATCTCGTGATGCTGTTCGGCGACTATCCGACCGCGCGCTACGTGCACTTCTTCTGCATGGCCGCGATCTGCGCCTTCCTCGTCATTCACGTCTTGCTCGCGCTGCTGGTGCCGAAGAGCCTGCGCGCGATGATCATTGGTCGCTGAGAGCATGATCCGGAAAAGTGGGAACCGGTTTTCCGACAAGATCATGCTCAAGATAAATATGTGAGACCCGTTATGGCCAAGCGCTCATTCCTCATCCCCGGCGTCGACAAGCGGCTGCTGATCAAGGACTCCATCAAGTCCATGCCGGACTTCACCCGCCGCCGCTTCATCGCCGGCGGCGCCAGCCTCGGCGCGCTGACGCTGCTCACCGGCTGCGACGTCGTCGATTCCTCGTCGGCCGACACCCTGCTGGCGAAGGTCTCGAAATTCAACGACGCCGTGCAGGCCTGGATGTTCAATCCGGATGCGCTGGCGCCGACCTTCCCCGAGAGCGCGATTACAAAGCCGTTCCCGTTCAACGCCTATTACGATCTCGACGATGCGCCTGATGTCGACGGCGCCGACTGGAAGCTCGAGGTGCGCGGTCTCGTCGACAACAAGAAGTCCTGGACGCTGGACGAGCTCTACAAGCTGCCGCAGGTCACGCAGATCACCCGCCACATCTGTGTCGAGGGCTGGAGCGCGATCGGAAGCTGGACCGGCACGCCGCTCCGCGATTTCCTCAAGCTGATCGGCGCCGACACGCGCGCAAAGTATGTCTGGTTCCAGTGCGCCGACAAGGACGGCTACAACTCGCCCCTGGACATGCGCAGTGCGCTGCATCCGCAAACCCAGATGACGTTCAAATACGCGAACGAGATTTTGCCGCGCGCCTATGGTTTCCCGATGAAGATCCGCGTGCCGACAAAACTCGGCTTCAAGAACCCGAAATACGTGGTCTCGATGGAAGTCACCAACGACTACAAGGGCGGCTATTGGGAAGACCAGGGGTACAATTCGTTCAGCGGGAGCTAGCTCCGCTGCCGTAGGGTGGGCAAAGCGAAGCGTGCCCACCAATGCTGTATCCGCGACAACGGTCATGGTGGGTACGGCGCTTTGCGCCTTTGCCCACCCTACGGCACCGGTTCTTTGGCCGGCCCCACCTTGCGCTGGCACAACGCGGCCACCGCCCCCAGCGCCAGCAGCGCCGCCGACACATTCAATGCGTAACTCAGACTCCCCAGCGCATCCGTGATCGCGCCGACCACGATCGGGCCGAGCGTCTGCCCGACTCCGAACGAGATCGTCATCGCCGCGATCGCTGTGGGCCACGCCTCCGGCGGGTAGTTGAAGCGCACGAAGGCCGTGGTCGAGCCGACCACGGCGAAGAAGGCGACGCCGAACACCACCGCCGAGACCGCAAGCCACGCCGGCGAATGCCCCAGCATCGGCAGGGCCGCGCCGAGCGCGTTGGTGCCGAGGATGATCGCGGTGGCCAGTCCACCGCGGTCGAGCGCCAGTACGCCGCGCCAGACCCAGGGTGTGACGAAGGCGCTGAGGCCGATCAGGCTCCAGAATGCGGCCTGCGCCGCGGCGCCGCCGCCGCCGTCGCGCACATAGGCGATCATGAAGGTCATGTAGGCGATGTAGCCGGCGCCAAACAGGAAGTAGCCGGAGAGATAGATCAGCACGGGCAAAATCGCGAAGGCGGCGTGGCTGCCTTCCGAGAAACGCACCCCGCTCTCGATGCGGATCAGGAACAGCGGCACGGTCATCACGACGGACAGCAGCGTCAGCGCCCACCACACCAGCCACCACGAGCCCGGCCCGAAATATTGCAGCGTGAACGGGGCGATCAGCCCCGAGGCGAGAATCCCGATGCCCGGCCCGGCATAGAACAGGCTGAGCAGGAAATTGGCCCGTTCCGGGCGCGACTGCGCGATGGCCGCGGCCAGCGCGCCGCCGGCGACGAAGCCGGCTGCCGCCCCTAAGCCCAGCACGAGGCGTGCGAGGCTCAGCGCAACGAAATTGCCTGTCAGCGCGCAGGTGGCGAGCGCTGCGACGCAGGCGAGGGTTCCGCCGCGGATCGCCGCCGACCAGCCGACGCGCTGGATCAGCCGGGACGCGACAAGCGCGCCCACGAGGTAGCCGACGGCATTGATGGTGTTCATGAAACCGGCCGCCGAGTAGGACCAGCCGAGGTCCTCCCGCATATCGGGCAGCACCAGCGCATAGGCAAAGCGGCCGATGCCGAGCCCGACCGTCGCCGCCAGCGACAGGGTCAGGATCAGCCGCGCGGGGTGTGCGTCGGGCGGGGGACGATCAGGGGCGCGCAAGGGATACTCCGGCGCGTGCAGTGTGGCAGGCCCTGCGGGCCTTGCACAGCCGCGAGGCGGCAATGGTGTCTTGCCAAGCGCGCAACGCCGCTCTAGCACTCCGGCCGAATTCGATCTCAGAGGAAACGACCATGGCGACCCACAAATTGCTGCTGCTCCCCGGCGACGGTATCGGCCCCGAGGTGATGGGCGAGGTGAAGCGGCTGATCGACTGGCTCAATTCGGCAGGGATCGCCAAATTCGAGACCGATACCGGCCTGGTCGGCGGCTCCGCCTATGACGCCCACAAGGTGTCGATCTCCGAGGGCGACATGGCCAAGGCGCTGGCCGCCGACGCCATTATCTTCGGCGCGGTCGGCGGCCCGAAGTGGGATGCCGTTCCTTACGAGGTGCGCCCCGAAGCCGGCCTGCTCCGCCTGCGCAAGGATCTCGCCCTGTTCGCCAACCTCCGCCCCGCGGTGTGCTATCCGGCGCTGGCCGATGCCTCCAGCCTGAAGCGTGAGGCGGTCGAGGGTCTCGACATCGTCATCGTGCGCGAGCTCACCGGCGGCGTCTATTTCGGCGAGCCCAAGACCATCACCGATCTCGGCAACGGCCAGAAGCGCGCCGTCGATACCCAGGTCTACGACACCTATGAGATCGAGCGTATCGGCCGCGTCGCCTTCGAGCTTGCCAGGAAGCGCAAGAACAAGGTGACGTCGATGGAGAAACGCAACGTCATGAAGTCGGGCGTGCTCTGGAATGAGGTCATGACGGCGGTCCACAAGCGCGAATATCCTGATGTCACGCTCGAGCACCAGCTCGCCGATTCCGGCGGCATGATGCTGGTGAAGGCGCCGAAGCAGTTCGACGTCATCGTCACCGACAACCTGTTCGGCGACATGCTCTCCGACATCGCGGCAATGCTCACCGGCTCGCTCGGCATGCTGCCCTCGGCTTCGCTCGGCGAGGTTGATGTGAAGAGCAAGAAGCGCAAGGCGCTGTACGAGCCCGTGCACGGTTCGGCACCCGACATCGCAGGCCAAGGCCTCGCGAATCCCATCGCGATGATCTCGTCCTTCGGCATGGCGCTGCGCTATTCCTTCGACATGGGCGATCTCGCCGACAAGGTCGATGCCGCGATCGCCGCGGTGCTGGCGAGCGGCCTGCGCACCGCCGACATCAAGTCGGAAGGCACCACGGCCGCCTCGACCACGCAGATGGGCGAAGCGATCCTGAAGGAATTGCAGAAGCTGCACGCGTAGCCACAAACACCGCAATCGTAGGGTGGGCAAAGCGATCGCGTGCCCACCATTTCGATCGCGATTGCCGCGAGATGGTGGGCACGGCGCTTCGCGCCTTTGCCCACCCTACGGCTCTGCCGACGACCTCAGGAAGCCAACTCATGGATGCCTCGCCCCGCCCCAAGATCGCGGAAACCATCATCCATGAAACGGTGCGCCAGCGCGAAGCGCAGATCGGGCGGCGCTGCGAAATCCTCGCCAACACCCGCATCGAATATGCCTCGCTCGGCGACTACTCCTATCTCGGCGAGAACTGTGAGGTCGCCGACGCGGTGATCGGAAAGTTCACCGCCATCGCCAATTCGGTGCGCATCGGCGCGCCCAATCATCCGATGGGCCGTCCGTCCCAGCATCGCTTCACCTATGTCCCGGAATATTACGAGGCGAGTGCGACGCGTGACCGCGACTTCTTTGCGGATCGTCGCGGAGATCGCGTCATCGTCGGCAACGATGTCTGGATCGGGCACGCCGCCATCCTGCTGCCGGGCGTCACGGTCGGCGACGGGGCGGTGATTGCCGCGGGCGCGGTCGTCAGCCGCGATGTCGAGCCCTACACGATCGTCGGTGGCGTTCCCGCGCGTGCCATCCGCAAGCGCTTTGACGATTCGGTCGCGGCAAGCCTGCGCCGCATTGCCTGGTGGGATTGGCCGGACGAACTCATCTTCGAGCGCCTGGGCGATTTCCGCTCCGAGGCGATCGAAGAATTTTGCAGGCGCTACGAC
Source organism: Bradyrhizobium sp. 2TAF36 (assembly GCF_052114925.1). Taxonomy (NCBI): domain Bacteria; kingdom Pseudomonadati; phylum Pseudomonadota; class Alphaproteobacteria; order Hyphomicrobiales; family Nitrobacteraceae; genus Bradyrhizobium; species Bradyrhizobium sp. 2TAF36. The sequence continues at coordinate 54,987 of NZ_JBFRFR010000042.1, forward strand.
CCGGCAGCCAAAGCCTGAAGCGGACGTATCTCTCACAAACAAAAATGGCCGGGCGCGAGCCCGGCCATTTTGATTCGGTCGATGATTCCGCTCAGTACAGCGGGAAATTCCGTGGATAGCCGCCGACGTCGGCCGGCGTGCTCAGCGGCTGGCGATCGATCGGGCGGTTGTTGTTCTCGCGGGCGAAGGTCGGATAGCCGATCGCCGGCGGGAAAGCGTAATCGGAGAACTTGCGGTCGCCAGGATTGACCTCGGTGCCGCCGTCGAGCCAGGAGCGCTTGCTCACATAGAGGCGGGTGCGGCCCTGCTGATAGACCGCGTTGGGGCCACTCGGACCGTAATAGGGCCGGCTGTTGTCGTAACGTTGCTTCTTGGTGTCTGCCGAGGCGGGTGTCGCGAGGGCTGAGGACATGGCAACCACGGCGCCGGCCGCAAGCCACATCGCCAGTTTGTTCGCGGCGGAGAAATTCGAGCTCATCACGTCCCCTTCAGGCGGCAAGCCGCCAATCGATTTCATCCCCATACTAGCCCGGCAAGGGTGGCCGCAACTAGGTCTATTGGGTCACACCAGCCCGGAATAATCGTGCGCGCTGGCAAAAGTTGCATCAATACCAGCCACTTGAGCTTGATGCCGGTTAGAGCGCCCCGCGCAATTGCGCGTTCGCCGCGCCCAGCAGCCAGTCCGACGAACCCTGGGGAGCGCAGGAGCGGCGCTTCAGCTCCGCATGGGCGAACAATTCCGCCAGCTTCGGCTCGTTGCCCGAGGTCAGGAGCGTCAGCCGGTTCAGCGTGCAGGCGATCGCCGCGCGCCGGGCGGGCAGGGTGTCGCCCTGGCAGGAGAAGCCGGAGATCTGGAGCGCCGGCTCCTCGCTGCGCTTGAGGTAGCCGAGGCACGCCCGCGCGGCCTCCGCCGTGCCGGTGGGCCGGAACAGGGCGACGGGACCGAATTTCGTGTCGATCAGGCCGGCCTGCTCGAGCGGCGTTGCTTCACCCAGGCCCATGTGGACCGCCAGGTCCGCTGTCGCCGGGCGGGCCACGTCGAATTCGCCGCCTTCGCGGTAGATCTCGAGCTCCGCCACGGGCTTGTCCGCCTCGCCGGTCCAGCGCATCACGTCCCTGCGGCCGCCTTCGGGATGCCTGAGAATGACGTAAGAGGCTGTTTTTTCTGATGAATCGAGCCGACTGAGGGCGAAGGCCGGTTGCGAGCGATCGGCCACGCTCCACCCCGGCTTCTCCGCGGGCTCTTCGTCACGCAGGCTGGGCAGCTGGTCGAACGCCGCCAGCGCGAGGATGGCAAACAGGGCCAGCGCCCCCACATAGGCGAACAGGCGCGCCAGCGTGCCGACGACTTCGTCGGCGAGGGCTGCGAGCGCCAGATGGATCTGGGTAGGGGTTGCGGCCGTGCTGGCCTCTGGCGACTGCATCCACGGCCTTCAGGCATGGTCCAACGTTGTCTTGAGGCCGGTTCTCGCATAGAAGCGCTGCTCTTCCTGTTTAAGCGTCAGCTTCAGGAACGGGCTTTTTCATCGGAGAGTGAACGATGGGTTACAAAGTCGCAGTCGTCGGCGCGACCGGCAATGTCGGACGGGAAATGCTCAACATCCTCGATGAGCGCAAATTCCCCGCGGACGAGGTCGTGGCCCTGGCGTCACGCCGCAGCGTCGGCGTCGAGGTCTCCTATGGCGACCGCACCCTGAAGGTCAAAGCGCTCGAGCACTATGACTTCTCCGATGTCGACATCTGCCTGATGTCGGCGGGCGGCTCGGTGTCGAAGGAATGGTCGCCGAAGATCGGCGCCGCCGGCACGGTCGTGATCGACAACTCGTCCGCCTGGCGCATGGATCCGGACGTGCCGCTGATCGTGCCCGAGGTGAACGCGGATGCGACGGCCGGCTTCAAGAAGAAGAATATCATCGCCAACCCGAACTGCTCGACCGCGCAGCTCGTGGTCGCGCTGAAGCCGCTGCACGACAAGGCGACGATCAAGCGCGTCGTGGTCTCGACCTATCAATCGGTCTCGGGCGCCGGCAAGGATGCGATGGACGAATTGTTCTCGCAGACCAAGGCCGTCTACACCAACAGCGAGCTGATCGCGAAGAAATTCCCCAAGCGCATCGCCTTCAACGTCATCCCCCAGATCGACGTCTTCATGGAGGACGGCTACACCAAGGAAGAGTGGAAGATGATGGCGGAGACCAAGAAGATCCTTGATCCCAAGATCAAGCTCTCCGCGACCTGCGTGCGCGTGCCGGTGTTCGTCGGCCACTCCGAGGCCGTCAACATCGAGTTCGAGAATCCGATCACGGCGGACGAGGCACGCGACATCCTGCGCAAGGCGCCGGGCTGCCTCGTCATCGACAAGCAGGAGCCCGGTGGCTACGCCACGCCGTATGAAGCCGCCGGCGAGGACGCCACCTATATCAGCCGCATCCGCGAGGACGCGACGGTGGAGAACGGCCTCGTGCTGTGGTGCGTGTCCGACAATCTGCGCAAGGGCGCGGCGCTCAACGCCATTCAGATCGCGGAAGTGCTGATCAACCGCAAGCTGATCAGCGCGAAGAAGAAGGCGGCGTAACGAGCGGGATCTCGTAGGGTGGGCAAAGCGAAGCGTGCCCACCAAGGTCTCAATCGGGAAAGATGGTGGGCACGGCGCGTTGCGCCTTTGCCCACCCTACGAATTCAAGCCGCGTTGCGCACGCTCTTGAATTCCTTCGCGACCTTGTCCAGCACGAACAGCGACCCCTCTGCCACGCCGAAATAGGCGCCGTGGGTCTGCATCTGGCCTGAGTCCACCGCCTTCTGCACGAACGGGAACGTCATCAGGTTTTCCAGGCTGCGGAACACCGCGGCCTTCTCGATGCGCTCGACGAACTGCGCCATGGTCTCGTGGTCGCGCTGCTCGACCACTTCGCCCGGCTTGATGAACATCTGCATCCATTTGCCGATGAAGTCGCCCGGCGTGAGCGGCTCGATCTTGTCGACGAAGGCGCGGATGCCGCCGCACTGCGCGTGCCCGAGCACGACGATGTGCTTCACCTTCAGGACCGTCACGGCATATTCCAGCGCTGCGGAGACGCCGTGCGCATTGCCGTCGGGCTGATACACCGGCACCAGGTTGGCGATGTTGCGGACGACGAACAGTTCGCCCGGGCCGACGTCGAAGATCACCTCGGGCGAGACGCGGCTGTCGCAGCAGCCGATCACCATCACTTCCGGGAACTGCCCCTTCACCGACAGCTCGCGATAGCGGCTCTGCTCGGTCGGCAGCCGCTGGGTGGCGAAGGCCTTGTAGCCTTCCAGCAAATGCTTCGGGAATGTGATCATGGCCTATGCCTAACCATAGACCAGAGGGGCGAACAAGCCTTTCGAATAGGCAGGCCAGATGCTATCGGCTTGGCTTGTTGTTTGAGCATGATCCTTTCGGAAAACCGCCGCACACTTTTCCGGGATCATGCTTCAGAATAGACCTGAGGAAACTGGAAGGAATGCTCGCATGACCCGCCCGCGCCGCAGCCATCTGTTCATGCCCGGCTCCAACCCCCGCGCGCTGGAAAAGGCGCGAAATCTCGCCGCTGACGGCTTGATCCTCGATCTGGAAGATTCCGTCGCCCCCGACCTCAAGGGGGTGGCGCGTGACGGCATCGCCGCTGCGATCGCGGACAAGGGGTTCGGCAAGCGCGAGATTTTGATCCGGACCAACGGCCTCGACACGCCCTGGTGGGCCGATGACGTCGCGATGGCCGCCAAGGCCTCGCCTGACGGCATTCTGGTTCCAAAAGTTTCAAGCATCGAGGATCTCCAGGCGATCGGCGCTGGCCTTGCCGAGCTCGGCGCCGCGCCGACGGTGAAAGTCTGGGCGATGATCGAGACCGCGCGCGCCGTGCTTCATGCCGAGGAGCTGGCCGCCGCGGGCCGCGATCCCAAGACGCGCCTCTCCGGTTTCGTGTTCGGCCCGAACGACATCTCGCGCGAGACGCGCATCAAGATGTTGCCGGGTCGCGCGGCGATGATCCCGATGATCACCCATTGCATCCTGGCGACGCGCGCCCACGGCCTCGAGATCCTCGACGGCCCCTATAGCGACATCGCGAATTCCGACGGTTTTGCCACCGAATGCGCACAGGGCCGCGACCTCGGCTTCGACGGCAAGACGCTGATCCATCCATCGCAGATCGAGGCCTGCAACGCGATCTTCACGCCGCCCGAAGAGGAAGTCGCGCGCGCGCGAAAGATCATCGCGGCATTCGAGCTGCCCGAGAACGTCTCGCGCGGCGCGATCCGGCTCGATGGCGCAATGGTGGAGCGTCTGCACGCCGACATGGCGCGGCGCACGATCGAGATCGCGGACGCGATCGCGGCGATGAGCAAGGGCTGAGGCGTCAACTCGAAGAAGCGATATCCGCTTTTCCCCGCCAGGCGGACATCTTCTCGACGTCAAGAGGACTGCCGCTTGTGACCCATGCGGTCATCGCGGCGGTCAGTCCCAATCGCCTATTTTCCCGCCCGCGAAGCGGCTCTGGATTCGTCACCCGCGACGATGGCGCTTTCGCGGGACGGTGCATCGACAGGCTGCGGCGCCGCCAATTCCTGGCAATACATCTGATCGATCTTGCGCTGCATGAGCGCATAGCAATCGCATGCGACCTTCTCGAGCCGCGCCCGATGGATCTCGACAAACCCGCGCCGGTCGGACGGGACGGCGCCGGCATCGCGTAGCTTGCTCATCGTCAGGGTCACTGTCGTCCGTCGCACCCCAAGCAATTGCGCAAGCGCCTCGTGCGTCACCGGAAGCCGGTCATCGGGAACGCGGTCGTGCAGCTGCAGGAGCCACCGCGCCATGCGGCCATCGACCCGGTGCAGCGCGTTGCAGGCGGCGACGTGCTGGAGCTGCAACAACACCGCGCGGGCGTGGACTTGCACGACGTTCCTGATGGCGGCGCTTTGCGCAAAGGCCGCGCGAAACTTGGCGGCGGAAATCAGCGATGCTGTGCCGGCGATCCGAGCAATCGCGGTCACGGATGACAGCGACGGGCCGAGCACGGAGAACGAGGCCAAAGCGCCTTCCCGTCCCATCAAGGTGGTTGCGACCGTTTGCCCGTCCGGCATATCGATCATGAAGGCGATGGCGCCGCTATGGGGAAAATAAACCGGGTCGAGCTCATCGCCCGACCGCACCAGGATGGCATCGGGTTCGAACGAGACCTTCTGGAAGTAGGGCGTGAGCAAACCGAGATCCGCCGGCGGCAACGCCGCCAATAGTCGATTCCCGATGCCCGTGCGGTGGACGGTCATAGCGCTTTCCGGTGAACGAGCACCCAACGAACGACGGTAACCATCTATTTCGTTTGCCATGATTATCCGAAATACGAATTGGCGAAGGGCAACCATCCAAACAGAGCCATTCGTCGAGATCAAGCACGGACAATTGCGGAGACCTTGCCGGCATCCTCGCCGCGCAAACAGAGCCTTGCATACATCATACTATTGACGCCCTTTGCTACTGGGCGAGGTGCCACACGTGGTGATCGACCAGTGATTGTTGCGGCGGCGCGTGAGTTTGCCCTGGCCCGGGCGCTTCCGCGCCGATGCCGAGCTGCACCGGGATCGTCAGCTGCTTGTCGTCGGCTCGTCCCGATGACGGCCGTTTCGCCGAAGTCCGCGATCTCGGCTTTTCCCGTTGCGGTGGTGAACAGGGGTGCTACCCTCGAAACCATTGGTGGGTCCGGGCAATCTATTGATGCGTTTTTTTGGGGCAGCTGTCTTTCTCGTCATGTCGCTTTTGTCCGCTCAGCCCGCCCTTGCGCAGGCGCGGGTTGCGCTTGTCATCGGCAATGGCGCCTACGAGAAGGTGCCCGAGTTGCCGAACCCGACTCGCGACGCGGCCGACATCGGCCGCGCGCTGGAGCGGCTGGATTTCAAGGTCACTCAAGTCAAGAACGCCACCGCGCAAGAGATGAGGAAGGCCGTCGTTGAGTTCGGCCGATCCGCCGAAATGTCCGACATCGCCGTCGTGTTCTACGCCGGGCACGGCATGGAAGTCGGCGGCGAGAATTGGCTGATCCCGATCAGCGCCGAGCTGCGCAGCGATACCGACGCCGAAAGCGAGGCGATCAGCCTGCGTTCGGTGAGCCTTCAGGTTTCGAAGGCACGGAAGTTGGGCCTCGTGATACTTGACGCGTGCCGCAACAACCCTTTTGCCGCGAAGATGAAGCGCTCGTTGAGCACCCGGGCCGTGGCTCGCGGGCTCGCGCCGACGGAGCCGTCCGACAATGTCCTGATCGCGTATGCCGCCCGGGACGGCACCACGGCAAGCGACGGCGATGGCCGGAATAGCCCGTTCACGACGTCGCTGCTTCGCCACATCGAAACACCCGGCCTGGAGATATCGTTTCTGTTTCGCCGGGTTCGTGACGACGTGATGGCGGCCACCAGGCGCGAACAGCAGCCTTTCGTGTATGGCTCCTTGTCGAAGGAAGAGATTTACCTCAAGGCTCCTGCCGTCGCCGCTCAGGCACCAGCTGCATCAACTCCGGCGCCCGCAGCTCCTGCGGAAGACGAGAAGTTCTGGCAGGCTGTCCGGACGTCGACGGCGGCAGCTCTCTTTGAGGAGTTTCTCGCCAGATACCCCCGCAGCGACCACGCTGCCGAAGCCCGCCAGCGAATCAAGGATCTCAAGGCCAGCGAAGTTGCGGCGCTATCATCTCCGGCTGCTGCTCCGAAATCCGATGCGGGCGGACGCCAGGAGGCTGATGCCAGGCGCGCCGTACGAAATCCATTTACGCCCGACGACAACAAAAAGATCTCTGTCATCGCGGCAGCTCAGCAACTCGAATTGCCGAGCTTCGCCATCTCGTCCGAGCAGAACGATCCACTTAACGCCAATTCCAGGTTTGTCGGCGTGTGGTCCAACAAGCGTGGGTGGACCAATGGCAAGGGTCRCTACGCCATGCTGATCATCACGGAGGTCTCCGCGACGGGCTTGGCCAAAGGATACTACCTCTGGGGGCCGCCCACGAAACAGTCATGGGCGAAGGATGTGGCGGGATACAAATCGTTCGCCGAGTTCATTTCGAACGATAAATTCTCCATCAATGGAACGCCTGTTACGGCCAAGCTGGACAAGAACGTCCTTGCCCTGACTTCCGTCAATAAGGAGAAGCCGTCAGAGACCGCGAATATCGAGCTTCGTCCAGTCTGGCAGCTTGTGCCGGTGCCCGAGGATGCCGAGCCTCCGACCAAGCGCGATAAAACGTCGCGAGCTCATGCAGTCAAGAAAGAGAGCGCGGCCGAACCTGGCCCTCCGGGTCATGCCGGCGGAGCGAGTATGGAAGAGCGCTATCGCGCGTGCAGAAAGCTCGTGAAAGGATTTGCCCAGCGCGACGCATGCGCGCGAAACGGCACGATCTAGGACCTGATGACATTCCGCCGGCCGAACTGATATTTCGATCCAGACGACGCGTCAGCGCGGGGCGACGTCGGCCCGATCGAGCGACTCCAGCGTCGATGCATTGCCACAATAGCCGTGGTAGTTCTCCGCGGCGGTGCCCTCGGCGAGATCGCGGTCGCATTGTCCCTTGTGATTGCAGAGCGAGCAGACGCGCTCCATGTCGCGCAGCAGCAGCGGCTGCGCACGACCGAGCCTGTCTGCGCTGATGCCGAGCTGCTCGAGCATTTTCGGCAGCTCGTCGGCAGCGTGCTTGCCGTGACGGACCAGCTCCTCCAGATCGTCAGGCGCGATCCTGAGATCTTGCGCGATCCGGTCGAAATCGGCGCGATCGAGCTGCCGCATCTCGTTCATCTCGCGGCGATGCTTCAGCCAGGCGGCAAAGGACTCGATGAGGTCCTGAACGATCGGATAAGGCCTGCTTGCGGTGCTCATGGAAAGCTCCATTCGGGCGGCGGAATTGGAGCGAGATTAGGCACAATGGTGCAGAGGCGCGTTGCGCTGGATCAAATTTGGAAGCGTTGGAGTGTGGCGCGTTGGTGGTTGGTTTCGTGTCCCGGACGCGGTGCGGCGCGAAGTGCCGCTCCGCGGAGCCGGGACCCATCTCGCCGCATCTCCGGGCCCCGGCTCAGCAGCGCATCACCATAGCGCGTCGAAGACGCGCGTGAACGCGCTTATGGCGCTGCGCTGCGTCCGGGGCAGGAGAGCGCCGCGTAGCGGACTGAGTTACGCGAACCGCTCCGTCGCCCACGCATACAGGCTGCCCGGGATCGGCCTTTCGCCGCCGCGGCCCTTGGGCGAGATGTGCAGGCCGATGATCTCGGGGTTGGTGACGAGGCCGAGATAGCTCGAGGGATCGAAGAACAGCTTTGGTTCGGCATGCACGGCGTAGAACGATTGCTTCGGCAGCGCGTTCTGTAGTTCACCGGTGCGGCGCGCGAGCGCGGTCAGCGCTGCCGGCCCGAAGATCGCGACGCGAATGTCCGAGAGACGGTTCGAGCCCCCGCGCAGGCGACGCATCATGAAGGTGATGCGATGGCGCACCGACAGCCAGTTCGGCGTCAGCTCCTCCTGCTCCATCAGCTCCTCGAAGGCGGCAACGATGCCGTGCTCCGCCGGCAGATAGATCACGGAATTGCCGAGCTGGCGCGGCCGCTCCCAGGCGAAGTAGGGCTTTGCGGGATCGATCTCGACGGGTTTCAGCAGCAGCACGTCGGCATCGAGCCAGAGGCCGAGGTTCTTCGCCATCAGCTTCATGCGGAAGAAGTCGCTGAACTGCAGCGTGGTCCAGTCGCGCCAGCTGCCATCCGGCTGCGGCGGTCGCAATCGTTCGGAGAACGCGTGCGGCAGGATCGCCTCGGCATCCGCATTCCCGATGCCCGCGGGCAGGCCGGGAATGGTGTCGAAACTGTAGACCGTGACCTTGTGGCCGGCCGCGAGCTGCGAGCGCAGACAGGTCTGGCGCAGTGCGTCCATCGGGCCGTGCCAGAAGGTGACGATGTCGGGCAGCATGCGCGTCAATCTAGGGGTTAATCAGGGCAAAGAAAAAGCCCCGGCGCTCGTCGCACCGGGGCTCGAACTGGAGCTCGATCTCAGGCCCAGGCGCGCTCGCGCTTGAGCTTTTCCTCGTAGGTGTCGATCGAGGCCTTCTTCTCCATCGTCAGGCCGATGTCGTCGAGGCCGTTGATCAGGCAGTGCTTGCGGAACGGGTCGATCTCGAACTTGACCTTGCCGCCGTCGGGGCCGCGGATCTCCTGGTTCGGCAGGTCGATCGTCAGCGTCGCATTGGCGCCGCGCTCGGCGTCGTCGAACAGCTTGTCGAGGTCTTCCTGCGAGACGCGGATCGGCAGAATGCCGTTCTTGAAGCAGTTGTTGTAGAAGATGTCGCCGAACGAGGTCGAGATCACGCAGCGGATGCCGAAGTCGAGCAGCGCCCAGGGCGCGTGCTCACGGCTCGAGCCGCAGCCGAAATTGTCGCCGGCGACCAGCACCTTCGAATTGCGATAGGCGGGCTGGTTGAGGACGAAATCCGGATTCTCGCTGCCGTCGTCCTTGTAGCGCTGCTCGGAGAAGAGCCCCTTGCCAAGGCCGGTGCGCTTGATGGTCTTGAGGTACTGCTTCGGAATGATCATGTCGGTGTCGACATTGATGATCTTCAGCGGCGCCGCGACGCCTTCCAGCGTGGTGAACTTGTCCATTTCAGGCTTCCCGGTTTGAAGTCAGGGGAGGGCTATTTAGCCCGGTTGGCACACAAATCCTAGGCCGGATTCGGCAGGCCTAAGGGGCGTAAATCGAGGTTCGTCTTCAGCCTGGCGGAGCCATGCTGTCAGGGGCAAAGCCGGTCGGCAGGCCGTCGATGCTCTTCATGTTCTTCAGACCCCAGTATTTTCGCAAATTGTTGACACCCTGCGCCGTCCAGTAGCGCACGAGGCTGCCGCGTTCTTGTCTGTAGTCGAACAGCGGCACGCCCATACCGCATGACGTCTGCACGAGGTCGACCGAGAGGCGCACGATTTGGCGGGCGCCTGCCATGTCCTCGAAGTCAGGAACGAGATCGGAATATTCCGGCGTGCCGCGCATGAGCGATCGAGCCTGGCCATAGAGCCGCAGGATCATCGGGGCGCCGTCGAAGGCGCAAAACATGATGGTCAGCCGCTTGTCGTCGGAGGCGGTCAGATGCGCACGGGTCTCGCTGCCGCTGCCGGTGCAATCGAGGTAGGCGACGTCGCTCTCTCCCAGCACCCGGAATGACGACAGGCCCTTGGGAGACACGTTGATGCGTCCCTTCGGCGGGGCGCTCGCGACGAAGAAGATCTTCTGCCGTTCGATGAAAGCCCGGTGCTCGGGTTCGATCCTTGCGAATTGCCTGCCCATACCCGCTCGTCCTTTCCGCAGCGACGCTGCAGCGGCAAAGAATTAGCATGCCGATTATACCCGTTTAAGATTGTTCTTTATACTGGTATAAAAACCACCATGATGGGACCCGACTCGATCGCTCCAGCTCTCTCGCTCAGCGCGTTCCTGCGCGCGCTCCGGGAGCGCCAGTCTCCGGCAGAATTCGGCCTCGCCGCCGGAGCACGGCGGCGCACGCCCGGCCTCCGGCGCGAGGAGGTCGCTCAGCTCTGCGGATTGAGCGTCACCTGGTACACGTGGATCGAGCAGGGTCGCGATGTCTCCGTCTCGGCTTCGACACTTGCGCGCCTCGCACGCGGATTGCGCCTGTCACGAGCGGAGCGCAGCTATCTGTTCGAAGTTGGGGGCAAGCGCGATCCCGAGCGTCCCGGCCACAGGGATGATCCGCCTGAGGAGGTGCTGGCCTGCGTCGATGCGATCGATGGGCCGGCCTACATTCTCGATCGCACATGGGGTGCGCGTCGTTGGAATGCGAAAGCGTCCCGGTTGTTTGCCGGATGGCTCGATGCTGACGGCGAAAAAAATCTTCTGCGCTACATCTTCCTCAGGCCCGAGGCGCGAACACTGATCCTCGACTGGACCTCACGCGCGCAACGCGTCGTCGCAGAATTCCGCGCCGCTGTTACAGCCTATTCCGACGATCCGGACATTCGCCGGCTCGTCGAGGAACTGAGAGTTGGAAGCCCCGACTTCGAACGCTGCTGGGAGACGCAGGGGGTTCTGGCACGCGAAGGCGGCGAGCGTGCGTTCGATCATCCGACCATGGGACTGCTGCACTATCAGCAGGTGTCGCTGTCTCTCGCGGGCTGGTCCGACTATCGACTGACGATGCTTCTCGCTGCGCCAACCATACGCAACCGGTGACGTCCTACTCCGCCTGAGCCTCAATCGCCGCCATATCGTCGTCCGAGAGGCCGAAATGGTGGCCGATCTCGTGGATCAAGACGTGGCGGACGATGTGGCCGAGGCTCTCGTCGTGCTCGGCCCAGTAATCCAGGATCGGCCGGCGGTAGAGCCAGACCATGTTGGGTAGCCGCGCCACATCGCCCAGGCTCTGCTGGGGCAGGCCGACGCCCTGGAACAGGCCGAGCAGGTCGAACTCGCTCTCGCATTCCATCTCGTCCATGACTTCCTCGGTCGGGAAGTCGTCGACGCGGAGGATCACGCCCTCACAGAGGCCGCGAAATTCCGCCGGCAGGCGCTCGAAGATGTCGTGCGCCGTCGCTTCCATCTCGGCCAGCGAGGGTGCTTTCAATTCCGTCCACATGGGCTTTTCTTAGCGCGGGTTCCGTGGCGATGCATCCGGCTTTATAGGAGGCTACGGAGAGTTGACGCCGCGCGCGAAAACGGGGAGCGTACGGCGCCTCAAGGGGATAGTTCAGGTGGGTGGTGGTGCGATGCGGGCGGGAACAGCAGTACTGGTTCTACTTTGCATGGGGTTGTTTTCGCAATTTTGCGTCGGTGCGGAAGCCCAGACGGCCGGCGCCGGTGTCAGGCTGGCCCAGGCGGCCTCGCCAGACGACGTTCCGCCGCCGCGCAGGCGCCCGCCTGCCCGGCTGCGCGTCACGCCCTACTACGCTCCGGACGGCGTCTATCCGCGCTACTATCCGGGTCCCGATGCGGTCCGCGAGTGCAACGCGACCTATGTGCAGGAATATCGGCCGAGCGGCACGGTGATCGTGCCGCATATGAGCTGCTACTGGCGGCGGGGCTGACGCGCCTCAACGGCCGTGTGATGCCCGCATCTTGAGGGCGGAGTTCGTCATGACGAGATGGATTGCATTGGCCGTTGTCGCCGGGCTCGCAGCGGGTTTGCCTCGCGCTTCAACCGCGCAGAGTGTGACGAAGTCGGATGCCTCGGCCGGGACAGCGATTTTCGATACGAGACGGCACGCAAGACACCATGACGTTGCGCGGCGCTCAGCGCCCCATGATCCGCATTATTACGCGCGGCCCGTCTACTACCGTCCCTATCCCTACGGCGTGCCGGCACCGTTCGTGTTCGGCTACGGGCCGTGGTGGTGACGCCGTCGCGTTAGCCCGCCGGCGCGAATCCCCTGACCAGCAGCACGGTTGCCTGCGCGCCCGCCTTGCGATCGCGCGAGATCTCTTCGTAGTCCGGTGAATTCGAGAAGGCGAGGAATGCGGCCTCGTCGGGAAACGACATCATGACGAGCTTGTCGAATGGCCACGGGCCCTCGAGCACGCGCGGCTGCTCGTCGGCGGCGAGCAGCCGTCCATTGTACTTTCTGAACACGTCGAAAAACCGCGCCTGATAGCGGTCATAGGCCGCGCGGTCCGTCGTCTTCAATTGCGCGATCGCGTAGACGGTCATCTTTCGAATTCCTTTTGTCGTGGCACGGCGCCTCGGCAGGAAGCTTGTTCATTCACAAGGCGTTCACGTCGCTGTCCCTAATTTAATCTTGGGAGCGACTGCAATTGAACAGCGATGCGAGCGACGCTGCGCCGCAATGCTGCCGTTCAGATTCAGGGAGAATTCCATGCTGCGGATCTTGGATGCTCGGACAAGCTCGATACGCTTGCTCGGGCTTGCGGCCGTTGCCACGCTGATGCTGTCGGCCGGGACTGCACAACGTGCCGAAGCGATGACTCCGATCAATCCGACGCCGTTGCCGGCGGCGAAGGCTGCAAGCGACGACATGATCACCCAGGTTCGCCACGGTGGCGGCGGTGGTGGACATGGTGGCGGCTTCCATGGCGGTGGCGGTTTTCGTGGCGGTGGTTTCCATGGTGGCGGAGGGCATATCGGCGGTTTCCGCGGCGGTGGCTTTCGTGGCGGCCATATCGGCGGCTTCCGCGCCGCCCCCGCCTTTCATGGTGGCGGCTATCGCTACGGCGGATTTCGCCACTATGGCGGTTTTCATCGCTACGGGATCTATCGCCCGCATTACGGCTATCGCCACTTCCACCGGCGCTATTATTACGGCGGCTACTATCCCTACTACAACTATCCGCGCCGCTGCCGGGTGATCTGGACCTATTACGGTCCGCGCCGCGTCTGCCGGTGGCATCGCTGGCACTATCCTTACCGCTATTGGTAATCGCGATCGAAATGAAAAGGGCGCCTCGACGGCGCCCCTTGTTCGTGTGGCCTAGAGCCAATCCTTCAGCTTCCACGACGCCGGCTTCCACCGCGTCAAGTTCTCGAGCTTCCACTGCTTGATCATCGCCGGCGGCCAGCGGCTGAGCTTCGAGGTCTCCTCGACCTCGGGCTTGGCGACGATGGGCAAGGGCGTTGCGCGCCGCCGGTGCTGGCGCGTCGCCTCGCCGATCAGATCGACATATTCAGGCTTGTTGGCCATGCGCTGTGTCCTCGCGAAACCGTCGCGAGGACGCAGTGTCGGCGATGCCGATTAACGGCCGTTTGCCGCTTTAGCTCAAATTGCAGGGAGCGGCTTACCGCCACTCCCTGACGTCGACGAAGTGACCCGCGATCGCGGCGGCTGCCGCCATCGCCGGAGACACCAGATGCGTGCGGCCCTTGAAGCCCTGGCGGCCCTCGAAATTGCGGTTCGACGTCGAGGCGCAGCGCTCTTCCGGGGCCAGCTTGTCCGGGTTCATCGCGAGGCACATCGAGCAACCGGGCTCGCGCCATTCGAAGCCGGCCTTGATGAAGATCTTGTCCAGACCCTCAGCCTCGGCCTGCTCCTTCACGAGGCCCGAGCCCGGCACGACCATGGCGTTGACATGCGCTGAAACGGTCTTGCCTTCGGCAATCTTCGCCGCCGCGCGCAGATCCTCGATGCGGCCGTTGGTGCAGGAGCCGATGAAGATGCGGTCGAGCTTGATGTCGGTGATCTTCGTGCCCGCCGTCAGGCCCATGTATTTCAGCGCGCGGTGCTTGGAGAGACGCTTGGCCTCGTCCGCGATCTGATCCGGATCGGGCACGATGCCGGTCACCGAGATGACGTCCTCGGGCGAGGTGCCCCAGGTCACGATCGGCGGCAGCTTGGCAGCGTCGAGGCGCAGCCCGTGGTCGAAATGCGCGCCGTCGTCGGAGCGCAGCTTCTCCCAGTAGCGCATCGCCGCGTCCCAGTCCGCGCCCTTCGGCGCCTTCGGGCGGCCGCGCAGGAAATCGAACGCCTTCTGGTCGGGCGCAACCAGGCCGGCGCGCGCGCCGCCCTCGATCGACATGTTGCAGACCGTCATGCGGCCTTCCATCGACAACGCGCGGATCGCATCGCCGGCGTATTCCAGCACGTAGCCGGTGCCGCCGGCAGTGCCGATCTCGCCGATGATGGCGAGGATGATGTCCTTGCCCGTCACGCCTTCAGGCAATTTGCCGTCGACGGTCACGCGCATGTTCTTCGCCTTCTTCTGGATCAGCGTCTGCGTCGCCAGCACGTGCTCGACCTCGGAGGTGCCGATGCCGTGTGCGAGCGCGCCGAACGCGCCATGCGTCGAGGTGTGGCTGTCACCGCAGACGATGGTGGTGCCGGGCAGGGTAAAGCCCTGCTCGGGCCCGATGACGTGGACGACGCCCTGGCGCTTGTCGAACTCGTCGTAATATTCGATGCCGAATTGCTTGGCGTTCTCGGCCAGCGCCTTGATCTGCTCGATACTCTCCGGATCGGGATTCGGCTTGGTGCGATCGGTGGTCGGCACGTTGTGGTCGACGACGGCGAGCGTCTTTTCCGGCGAGTGCACCTTGCGGCCGGTGGCGCGCAGACCCTCGAACGCCTGCGGCGAGGTCACTTCGTGCACCAGATGGCGGTCGATATAGAGCAGGCAGGTGCCGTCGTCGGCTTCGTGCACCAGATGGTCGTTCCAGATCTTGTCGTACAATGTGGTCGGCTTGGACATGAGCTTCAGCTCCAGGAATGTTGTGGTGCGGATATGCGCGGTCACGCGCGGGCAACAAAATCGTCAGCGCAGCTTTTAGGCTGCGCGCGTAAGCTCTGACGTTGCCGAGGTCGCGAAGCGTCCGAAGAACCGGCCAGGCAGCCGCGAGCGATCGTCGATGACGATGCGCGTGACGGGGGCGAGGCTGGTCTGATCTGGAAACATTCCAAGAATATATAGCAGGCCGATTTGGAAGCGCGAGTGCTTTGACGCGCACGGCTGACGCAACAAAAAAGCGCGGGGTTTTGCCCCGCGCTCTCTAGAACTCGTCTGTAAACGGAGCTTACTCGTTGACGGCCTTGGCGTGCTCAGTCTTCTCGACGATGCGGGCCGACTTGCCGCGAAGGTTGCGGAGGTAATAGAGCTTGGCACGACGCACCTTGCCGCGGCGCACCACCTTGATCGAGTCGATCATCGGGGAGAGCAGCGGGAACACGCGCTCGACACCCTCGCCATAGGAGATCTTGCGGACGGTGAAGCTCTCGTTGAGGCCGCCGCCGGAACGGCCGATGCAGACGCCTTCATAGGCCTGCACGCGGGTACGGTCGCCTTCGACGACCTTCACGTTGACGATCACGGTGTCACCGGGACCGAATTCCGGAATCTCCTTGCTGGCGGAGAGCTTGTCGAATTGCTCTTTTTCGAGCTGTTGGATCAGGTTCATGGGTATCTCCATCGGCGCGCCCAGCCGCAGGACGGGGGCTGCGCGAAATTCGTTGATCCAGCTATTGCGGATGTGGCCGCTCCTATAAGGCAAGCCGGAGCGTTTGTCACCCGTCTGTCTTGTTTTTTGGCGTTTTTTGGCGTCTGGCTCGATTCGGGGCTTTGGCCGGGATTTTGGCCCACAAATCAGGCCGCCGGGCCGCGGTCAGGGCCTCGGATTGTGCCCGCCGCCAGGCTGCAACCTTGGCGTGGTCGCCGGAGGTCAGGGTCTCCGGGATCGGAGCCCCCTCGAACAGCTGCGGGCGGGTGTATTGGGGGTACTCGAGGAGGCCCTCCGAGAAGCTTTCCTCGGTTCCCGAGGCCTCCTTGCCCATCACGCCGGGCAACAGCCGGACGCAGGCGTCGATCAGGGCTAGAGCGGCGATTTCGCCCCCGGACAGCACGTAGTCGCCGATCGAGACCTCCTCCAGGCCCCGTCCGTCGATCACCCGCTGGTCCACGCCCTCGAACCGTCCGCAAACGATCAGGGGACCCGGACCCTCGGCCAGTTCCATCACCCGGGCCTGGGTCAATGGCCGACCCCTCGGGCTCATCAGCAGTTTCGGCCGGTCCGGGCTGATCTCGACGGCATCGATCGCTGCCGCCAGAACATCGGCCCGCAGCACCATGCCGGGTCCGCCGCCGGCCGGGGTGTCATCGACGCTCCGATGCCGGTCGGTGGCCGAGGCCCGGATGTCCCGCGCCTCGAGCTCCCAGAGCCCGCCAGCCAGCGCCCGGCCGGCCAGGCTCACGCCGAGCGGCCCCGGAAACATCTCCGGAAACAGCGTCAGCACCGTCGCGCGCCAGGGTGAGGAGGTCGTCATTGCTTCCCGATCTCGTCGTCCCGGGGCGCGCGGAGCGCGAGCCCGGGACCCATAACCATCGCACTTCGTTTTGCGATGATCGAGGCTACCAGCTTAGCCAAAAAACCACGGCCTGCGATTATGGGTCCCCGCCTTCGCGGGGACGGCCCGTGGATAGGGCTTCGTCCTTGTCCTCACCCTCGATCTCCTGCGGCAGCGCGATCACGACGCGTCCGCCTGTGAGATCGACTTCCGGCACCACCGCGTTTGTAAACGGCAGCAGCATCGTCGTGCCCTTTGCAGATCCTTTGGGGGGAGCGATCTCGATGATGTCGCCGGCGCCGAAATTGTGGATCGCGAGCACGCGGCCGAGCGCGTCGCCGTCGGTGGTGACGGCGGCGAGCCCGATCAGGTCGGTGTGGTAATATTCGTCCGCATCGGTCGCGGGCAGCTTTTCGCGCGCGACGTAGAGCTCAATGCCGTTGAGGCGCTCGGCCTCATCGCGGGTCGTGACGCCCTTGAACGTCGCGACCAGATGATCCTTGGCCTCGCGTGCCTGCGCAACCTCGAACTGGCGCTTGCCGTCTTTCGCGAGAAGCGGACCGTAGCGTTTGATGGCAAAGGGATCTTCGGTGAAGGTCCACAGCTTGACCGCACCGCGCACACCATGCGCGGCGCCGATCCGCGCGACGCAGACCAGCGCCGACATGGTCTGACCTTAACCCTTCGCGGCGGCTTCGGCCTGCGCCTTGCGCTCCTTGCGCGGCACGGCCTTCTCAGGGTTGTTGCGCGCTTCGCGCTTCTTGACGCCGGCGGCGTCGAGGAAACGCGCCACGCGGTCCGACGGCTGCGCGCCCTTGGCGACCCAGGCCTTCACCTTGTCCATGTCGAGCTTGAGGCGGGCCTCGTTGTCCTTCGGCAGCAGCGGGTTGAAATAACCGAGACGCTCGATGAAGCGGCCATCGCGGGGAAAGCGCGAATCGGCGACGACGACGTGATAGACGGGGCGCTTCTTGGTGCCTGCACGAGCGAGGCGGATAACGACGGACATCTGGTTCTCCTTCAAAGTACAGTTTGTTCGGTTGATTGGTATTCCGCGTCGCGCGAGATGCTTAGGATCCCTCGCGACGAATTCCTCATTTCTTCTTGCCCGGAAATCCGCCGAGGCCCGGCAGCGTCGGCTTGCCGCTCAGCCCGGTCAGTCCGGGAACGTTGGGCAGGCCGGTGCGCAGACCAGCGGGCAAATCCTTCGGCAGGCTGGGCAGACCCTGCCCGCCGCCGCTCTGCATCTTCTCCTGCAACGCCTTCATCTCTTCCGGTGAGGGCGGCTTCATGCCGCCGCCAAAGCCCATCGCCTGTGCGATGCCGGCGAGCGGGCCGCGCTTGCCCGAGCCCATGGCCTTCATCACGTCGGCCATGTTCCGGTGCATCTTGAGCAGCTTGTTGACCTGCTCGACGCTCTGGCCGCTTCCTGCGGCGATGCGCTTCTTGCGGCTGGCCTTGAGCAGGTCGGGATGACGGCGCTCGTCGCGCGTCATGGAATCGATCACCGCAACCTGGCGCTTCAGGATCTTGTCGTCGATGCCGGCGGCCGCGATCTGGCTCTTCATCTTGGAGATGCCGGGCATCATGCCCATCAGCCCGCTGATGCCGCCCATATTCGCCATCTGCAACAGCTGCTCGCGCATGTCGTTGAGGTCGAACTGACCCTTGCGCATGCGCTCGGCGGTGCGCGCGGCCTTTTCGGCGTCGATGTTGGCGGCGGCACGTTCGACCAGCGACACCACGTCGCCCATGCCGAGGATGCGGCCGGCGATACGATCGGGGTGGAAATCTTCCAGCGCGTCGGTCTTTTCACCGGTGCCGATCAGCTTGATCGGCTTGCCGGTGACGGCGCGCATCGACAGCGCCGCACCGCCGCGGCCGTCGCCGTCGACTCGTGTCAGCACGATGCCGGTGAGGCCGACGCGCTGATCGAACGCGCGCGCAAGATTCACTGCGTCCTGGCCGGTGAGGCTGTCGGCGACCAGCAGCACTTCATGCGGATTGGCGGCGGCTTTGATCGCCGCTGCTTCCGCCATCATGTCTTCGTCGAGCGTGGTGCGGCCGGCGGTATCGAGCAGCACGACATCGTAGCCGCCAAGCTTGCCGGCCTCCAGCGCGCGCTTCGCGATCTGAGCCGGCTGCTGGCCGGCGACGATCGGCAGCGTCGGAATGTCGAGATCGCGCCCGAGCACAGCCAGCTGCTCCATCGCCGCCGGGCGATAGATGTCGAGCGAAGCCATCAGCACCTTGCGCTTGTCGCGCTGGACCATGCGGCGGGCGAGCTTTGCGGTGGTGGTGGTCTTACCGGAGCCTTGCAGGCCGACCATCATGATCGGAACCGGCGGCACGGAATTGATGTCGATGGTCTGGCTTTCGGCGCCGAGCGTGTTGATCAGCTCGTCATGGACGATCTTGACCACCATTTGGCCGGGCGTGACCGACTTGACGACGGTGGCGCCGATCGCCTGCTCGCGGACGCGCTCGGTGAAGCTGCGGACCACTTCGAGCGCGACGTCGGCCTCCAGCAGCGCGCGGCGCACCTCGCGCATCGCGGCGTCGACGTCCTTTTCGGTCAGCGCACCGCGCCCCGTCAGACGATCGAGAATGCCACCAAGCCGTTCCGACAGATTGTCGAACAATGCCGTTGTCCCTTGTCCTGCTCGCGCAGGGTTGCCGCGTTCACCATCGTCATGCCCCGGCTCGACCGGGGCATCCAGTACGCCGCGGCACCTCGGTTCAGCCGAGCTGCCTCTGGGATACTGGATCGCCCGATCAAGTCGGGCGATGACCACTTCCTGAGCAAGCGATCTTCCAAACACCTTTGCGCCCGAGGGCGCACAGCGCTGTCGGGCGTTGGCCTCTGGCCTCCAGGGCCAGTGGGCGGGTCGAAAAGAAAGCCTTTCCGAGAAAGTGGCGGGGTTAAACGCCGCTCCCGCCCAAAAGTCAAGGAAAGTTAGGGTGCCGGGGGGCCTTTGCCAGGGCAAGGCCCTGAGAATACGGAACTTTTGGCGGCCGGTTCCTTTTGCCTGGGCTCCGCCCATATAGGAGATGATGACTTACCAACGTTACCATCCCTGAAGCCCGCTTGTGCCGATCACCCGCCGCCRCCTCTTTGGATCGCTCGCCGGTGGCGCCGCGCTGGTTGGTGTTCCGCCCCTCTGGATGTCCCGCATGAAAACCTATGACGGCCTGGTCTCCGACCATTTTGAYGGCCTGACCTTCTTCGATCCCGACGGGGCGCCGCCGAGATCGCTCGGCGAGGTGCTGCGGTGGCAATTAGGTGGCCGGGGGCAGCGCGCGGACTGGCCCGACTGGGTGCCCAACCCCTATGCCGACACGCCGCCGCAGCGCGTCGAGGGCGACAACGTGCGGCTCTCCTTCGTCGGCCACGTCAGCTGGCTGGTCCAGGCCGGCGGCCTCAACATCCTCGTCGATCCCGTCTGGTCCTCGCGGGTCTCGCCCGTCAGCTTTGCCGGACCGAAGCGGCACAACGACCCCGGCATTGCGTTCGAGAAGCTCCCGAAGATCGACGTCGTGTTGGTCTCGCACGGTCATTACGATCATCTGGATATTGCGACGCTGTCGCGGCTTGCCAAGAACTTTGCGCCGCGCGTGGTGACGCCACTCGGCAATGACGTGACGATGCGCAGCGCCGACTCGTCGATCAAGGCGGAGGCGTTCGATTGGCACGACCGCGTCGAGCTCGGCGGCGGCATCGCCGTGACGCTGGTGCCGACCCGGCACTGGTCGGCGCGCGGCATGTTCGATCGCAACAAGGCGCTGTGGGCGAGTTTCGTGCTGGAGACGCCTGCGGGAAAAATCTACGTCGTCTGCGATTCCGGCTATGGCGACGGCGGGCATTTCCGCCGCGTCGCGGAGAAGCACGGGCCGCTGCGTCTGGCGATCCTCCCGATCGGCGCCTACGAACCGCGCTGGTTCATGCGCGACCAGCACATGAATCCGGAAGACGCCGTGAAAGCGCTGGCCGATTGCGGCGCGCAAGCCGCGCTCGGGCATCATCACGGCACGTTCCAGCTGACCGATGAAGCGATCGACGCGCCGGCCAAGGCGCTGGTCGAAGCGTTGGATGCCGCGAAGCTTCCGCAGGAACGGTTCGTGGCGATGCAGCCGGGACAGGTGGTGGAGATCTAAATCCATCCACGTACACAACTTGCCCCGGACGCAGCGCAGCGTCTCTTCGACGGTACGGCTGCAGAGCCGGGGCCCATGCAGCAGCACGTGCCGTTGGCTTTCTGGGTCCCGGCTCTGCGCAGCAGCGTTTCACGCTGCAGCGCGTCCGGGACACGAGACTTACTTGCCCTCAGGGCGAATAATCGCCCAGCTCACATTCACCGTCACCGACAGCGTTTCCTCGCCCGGGGCGACTGCCGCGGGCGCCGCCATCGGCGCGGTCGCCATTCTTGCCTTGAACAGCGGCACCGGAGCGCCGCCCTCGGATACGCTGAGCGGCGAGCCGAGCGTGACGCCGGTGGCCTTGGCGTAGATCTCGGCCTTGCGGCGGGCGTCCACGACCGCCTGTTCGCGGGCGTCGTCGAGCAGCTTTGAGGCCTGCGTCACCTCGAAGGAGATGTTGCCGATGTCGTTGGCGCCGGCGCCGACCAGCGTGTCGATGATGCCAGCGACCTTGGTCACGTCGCGGATCTTCACGGTAACGCGGTTAGAGGCGCGGAAGCCGACCACGGGCGAAGCGCCGGTGGATTTGTTCTGGCCGTATTGCGGCTGCAAGGACAGGCGCGAGGTCTGATAGTCCTTCTCGGCAATGCCGGCGCCCTTCAGCGCCAGCAGCACCTTGCCCATCGCGGCGTTGTTGGCGTCGGAGGCTTCCTTCGCCGTCTTGGCGTCGTTGGCGACGCCGGCATCGATCTGCGCGAGATCGGGCGCCGCGGAAATCGTGGCTTCGCCGCTCACCGAGATCGCGGAGGGAAAATCGTCCGCGCGTGCGGGCGTCGCCAGCAGCGTGGCGGCGACAGCGGCGGCAATAGACGTAAAAAGGACGGCAGGCTTCTTCATCTCTCTCACTTCAATGGCACGAACACGTTGATCACGAGCTTGTCCTCGGCCGTCTTCAGGGGATCGGTGAGGTACTCCTCGATAAAGGTGTCCTTGGCTTCCAGCTTCTTGTCGTCGAGGTGATTGGTGATCGCCTCATAGGTGTTGTCCATGTTGTCGTAGGAGCCGCGATGGACGAATTTCAACGCCTTGCCTTCCGGCGATTTGCCGATGCTCATGTCCTTGGGCAGGTTCTTCGGGTCCTGCTCGACCGGGATCTCGGCCAGGAAGGTGAAGCCGGTGTCGTCGGTCGAGGTGTAGACGATCATCGAATTGCCGGCGGGCTTGATGCCCTGCTTGTCCAGCAGCGTGTTCAGCGCCTTGAAAGCGTCGATCAGCGTGTCGAAGGCCGAATCCCAATTGGCAGTGCCCTTGACCATCACGACCTTCTTCGGCTCGAGCGTGGTCTCCAGGCCAAAGGGATCGGCGGTCTGCACCGGGGCAGGCGTCGCGGCCGCAGCGGGCGGCGGGGCCGCCGGAGCGGGTGAGGGCGAAGCGCTGGCCGCAGGCGATGGCGCCGCCGCGGGCGCAGGTGCGGGCGCAGGGGCCGCACTTGCGGCCGGGGAGGGCGAGGCCGACGGAGCCGGCGAAGGGCTGGCCGACGCGGCGGGCGCCGGGCTCGGGGTCTGCGCCAGAGCGCCGGGCACGCCAAACGACATGGTCGCTGCCGGGATCAGCGCGAGCAGTGCGAGGCGACAAAAACGATTCATTCTATTCTCCCCAAGGGCTTATGCGCCAAGGCCTTACGTCCCCAAGGCCCTGAGCCGGCCGCGCGTCCCGGATTGCGCGAACTGCGCCGTTCTAACACGCGAGTGCCGAATTCGTCCCATGACAGATGCGTCATGGCCATGGCGGCAAATCACTGGCCAAGCCGCCAAGGATCGCCATATAAGGCAGGCGAAATTCGGGACATTTCATGAGCGCTCTGGCCAACCACGCATTTGCCAAGATGAACGGCATCGGCAACGAGATCGTCGTTGTCGACATGCGTGATTCCGCCGCGCCGGTGACGCCGGACGACGCCCGCGCGGTCGCGTCCGCGCCGGGCGGCGTGCCCTACGACCAGCTCATGGTGCTCCGGAAGCCGCGGTTCGACGGGACCGAGGCCTTCATCAGCATCTACAACAATGACGGCTCCGAGGCCGGCGCCTGCGGCAACGGCATGCGTTGCGTGGTGCGGCGGATCTTCGAGAAGACCGGGCAGACCACGGCAACGTTCGAGACCGCCGCAGGCCTGCTCAATTGCTGGCAGGGCCCGGCACCCGATCTCTACACCGTCGATATGGGCGCGCCAAAATTCGGCTGGCAGGAGATTCCGCTGGCGGAAGAGTTTCGCGACACCCGCTACATCGAGTTGCAGATCGGGCCGATCGACAATCCGATCCTGCATTCGCCCTCGGTGGTGAGCATGGGCAATCCGCATGCGATCTTCTGGGTCGAGGACGTCAACGCCTACGATCTCGAGCGTTTTGGCCCGCTGCTGGAAAATCATCCGATCTTCCCCGAACGTGCCAACATCACGCTCGCCCATATCGTCGATCCCCAGCACATCACGATCCGCACCTGGGAGCGTGGCGCGGGCCTGACCAGAGCTTGTGGTTCGGCGGCCTGCGCGACCGCGGTCGCTGCCGCGCGGCTGAAGCGCACCGAGCGCAATGTCGAGATCACGCTGCCCGGCGGCAAGCTCGGGATCGAATGGCGTGAAAACGACGACCACGTGCTGATGACGGGCCCCGCGACCTTCGAATATGAGGGCTCCTTCGATCCGGCGCTGTTCGCGCCGGTCGGCTGATGGCCGTCGACGTCGTCACCTTCGGCTGCCGCCTCAACGCCTTCGAGGCCGAGCTGATCCGCCGCGAGGCCGAGGGCGCGGGCCTCTCCGACACCATCGTCATCAACAGCTGCGCCGTCACCAACGAAGCGGTGGCGCAGGCGCGCCAGTCGATCCGTAAATTGAAGCGCGAACGGCCGGGCGCACGCATCGTCGTCACCGGCTGTGCGGCGCAGACGCAGAGCCGGATGTTCGCAGACATGGCCGAGGTCGATCGCGTCCTCGGCAATGACGACAAGATGCGCGGCGAAGCCTGGCGCGATGCGCGTGCCGCGTTCGATCTCGGTGCGAGCGAAAAGATCGCCGTCAGCGACATCATGGCGGTGAAGCAGATGGCGCCGCATCTGATCGACGGCTTTGCGAGCGGCCTGCCGCGCGTGTTCGTGCAGGTGCAGAACGGCTGCGACCATCGCTGCACGTTCTGCATCATCCCCTATGGCCGCGGCAATTCACGCTCGGTTCCGATGGGCGCGGTGGTCGATCAGGTACGGGCGCTCGTTGCGCGCGGCCATGCCGAGATCGTGCTGACCGGTGTGGACCTCACCAGCTATGGCGCCGACCTGCCGGGTGCACCGAGACTCGGCATGCTGACCAAGCAGATCTTGCGGCATGTGCCGGAGCTGAAGCGCCTGCGTATCTCCTCGATCGATTCGATCGAGGCCGATGCCGATCTGCTGGATGCCATCGGCGACGATGCGCGCCTGATGCCGCATTTGCACCTGTCGCTGCAATCCGGCGACGACATGATTTTGAAGCGCATGAAACGGCGGCATTCGCGCAACGATGCGATCGCGTTCTGCGACCAGGTTCGCCGCCTGCGTCCGGATATCGCCTTCGGCGCCGACATCATCGCGGGCTTTCCGACCGAGACCGAGGAGATGTTTTCGCGCTCGCTGGATCTCGTGGAGGAGTGCGGTCTGACGTTCCTGCACGTCTTCCCGTATTCGCCACGGCCCGGCACGCCGGCCGCGCGGATGCCGCAGGTCGCGGGCGGTGCGATCAAGGAGCGTGCGAAGCGGCTGCGTACGGCGGGCGAAGCGGCGTTACGACGGCGGCTGCAAGCGGAAGTGGGTACGACGCGCGATGTGCTGATCGAGAGCGACAGCCAGGGCCGCACGGAGCATTATCTGCCGGTGGCGGTTGCGGGCGAACGTGTTGGCCGTGTGGTGCCGCTGATGATTGCCGGCAGCGATGGCGAGCGGTTGACCACATAAGCAGTGCTTGCTTCCTTCTCCCCTTGTGGGCCTGTTGCGTTATCGGCTCTTGAGGCTGAAGACGTCAGGAGCGAGTGCCCTGGTCCCGGCAATTGCCTGGCAAGATCTGTAGTTGTCGCCCTGAGCGGGCAGCTCACGCGGCGATCGTGGCCCACCGCCTCATGTTGAAGGCGATC